>QGUR01000555.1 GCA_003242205.1 Chloroflexota bacterium
GCAGTCCTTCAATACATGTATGTGATCTGGCGGAGAGCATAGGTACGGAACGGTTACTTCCCTGCTTGCCCGATCACCTCTTATAAAATCCGTTCACTGGCGTTTATAAACGATCCAGTTTCTCTTTGTGGTGACTTGTTAATTTGGAGGAGCTTGAGATGAAAAACCGCATTGTTATTGCGCGCGAAGTAAACGTACCTGAGTTGTTTTTCAAGAACGAAGGCCGGCTGGCGGTCTACCCTCGCCGCGTGGAACTGGACGGCCGCGAGTACACCTTTATGGACGGCCTGCGTTTGATTATCCGCAAAGGCCAGCAAATGATCCAGATCTTCGACATGACCGACGGCGTGCGCGACTACCGCCTGCAGTTCGACACTACCCGCCGCAGCTGGACGCTCGTCGACATGACGGTTTAGTTTGCTTTTGGTTCGCGGTATAGCAACCAACCGCTTAGCGGCTGGTTGCTATAAGTTATTGAATGCCCAGGCTGTGCCGCTAGTGAACTTTTCGGGATGCTTGCGTAGTTCACGGGCCAGCTCGTCGCGGTCAAACCAGCGCACTTGCAGCACTTCATCCTGCTTAATCTTGAATTCTTCCGCAGGCTTGTCCAGGGTTGCGACGAAGAATTGAACAAAGAAACGATATTGTCCGTTTGCCATTATTTTGGGTCCGGGTGTTAACTCAAGATTGTCAACACCAATTTCTTCGCGCGTTTCTTTAACAATGTTTTCGAGGTACGTTTCGCCTTCCTCAACCGTTCCGGCGACGGCGCCCTGCCAGCGGCCGGGGTCGTGACCTTTGGTGAAGGCGCGTTGTGCCAGGAGTATTTCACCTTTCGAGTTTGTGATCCATAGTGCAGATACACGGTAGATTGCGTCATCGGCAACTTCGTCGCGGAATTTGTAGGTGATGATATTGTCCTGCTCGTCCACCACCGGTACGCGTTCAAATTCCGGCTGAATAACTTCGATGAGTTCTGCGCGCGCCCTGTTGGTAAAGTTGTGGTTGGCGTCGATGTGAATTTGGCGGATTTCGGGGCTGAGGTGGGAGAAGTCTAGGCTGCCGATGACTTCGTCTTGGTTAGCGTGGATGGCTATGACTTTGGCTGTTTCGGCGAGTTTGTTGTAAAGCGGGATTGGGTCCAGGTTGCGAATACTTTCCCAGTATTCTTTAGGTGCGATGGTGGTGCTGCCGTCGCGGCGTGCGAGGATAGATGTGCCGGTAAAATCAATCTTGGTTCCCGGGCGTTTGAAATTTTTGCTGAATCTTTTGGGATTGAGTTCAGCCGGCGGACCGATCAGGACGATTTTACGGATGTCTTTCGGCTTGGCCAGTCCGGCAACGACGCAGCCCTGCGAGTGGCAGATGAGGTCGATGATGGCGTCTGGGTTTTGGTTGCGCGTTTCGCTAATCACCCGCTCCATCTTTTTGACCTGTTCGTTTATTGGCAGAACGGTAAGTGTTTGTGTTGCCTCGTCCCATTGGCCGTAGTCAAATAGGATTTTTTCGGTGCCAGGCGACAGCGCCTCGGCGATATCGG
>QGUR01000304.1 GCA_003242205.1 Chloroflexota bacterium
TTCCCGCACGCCGTCATGCTCGTGCGCCAGCAGCGACACAAGGGCCGGGATCGCCTGTTCGTCGCCAATCTGGCCCAGCGCAAGCGCCGCCTTGGCCACGACCGCCGGATCTTCGTCCGCCAGCGCGCCCAGCAGCCCATCGACAGCGCGGCGATGGCCCAGTTTGCCCAGCGCGTGCGCCGCGTGATGCCGGACTGTACGGTCGTCATGGCGCAAAAGCCCGATCAGCGGCTCAAGCGCGTCGTCGCCCAGACGCGCCAGCGCCCAGGTGACATCTTCACGTACGGCGAGGTCGGTTTCCCGCTGTAAAAGCTCGATGAGCGCGTCGAGCGCCCTGCGATCCTGAAGCTCGCCAAGTTGCAGAGCAGCCCTGCTGCGGACATTGCCGTCCGGATTCTGAAGCGCCTGCAGGAGTGAGGTGATTTGTTCGGCCATGCAACCTCGTGTCGTGGAATATGGATGGCGGGCATGCCTGCGGCAGGCAAAAACTGACCGCGCGCATTATAACGGACTTTTCCGGTTTCGTAGGGGTCAAAACATACCCTCGATCTCAGCGTTGCGGCATGGCCGGGAGATTGGCCAGCAGCCGTAGTTAAGCATTGACAACCGGAACGGCGCGCCACTATAATTCCCTGTTGTTCGGGCCTGTAGCTCAGCTGGGAGAGCGCTACAATCGCACTGTAGAGGTCAGGGGTTCGAATCCCCTCAGGTCCAAGTCACAAAAACTAGGCATATACGAATCATCCGGGAACGGGAACGTGTAGTAGAGCGTTCCCGTTCCTTCGTTTATGACGATCTTCGCCACAAACTGCTGAATAATCCGCCGAGCTAATGCCTTATCTTCGCCTTCGAGCGCTTCACGCATGTAGCAAATCCAGCCTTCCAGCGCCTCATCGCTGATTTGCGCGATATGACCCGGATCGACTTGTAAGTCTTCCAGGACGGCTAACTCGGAAAGCAGCTCTTCTTCCTCACGGCGGCGTTCGTCGTAACGCTGCTGGAGATGTTTGGCATAGCCCATGTTCTCAATCGCATCCATGATGTTTTCCAGCGACTTCTTGACTTCAGCGAGTTTGTCCTCAATCGCGGCAATACGTGTTCCAGCATCGCTACTGCGCTCTTCCAGTGACTGCGCGATGTTCTTCGCCAATGGGCGCAGGTTCTCAATAGTCAGGACATGTGCCAGCAGATTTTCGATCACGGTCTGGTCGAGGGCTTTGGTGCTGATGCGCTTTGCCTCACACGCCTGACCGCGTGAATTCTTCATGGTCGAGCAGATGAAGAAGGTGTAATTACCGCGTTTGCCCTTCTTACCGGGGATGCTCTCGACGTTCATCGGATGTTCCTCGCCGTCCACATGCCCACAGACCACCAACCCGGAGAGCAGGTACTTACTCCCGACCCGGCGCGGCTCATAGTTGCGATCTACCTGCCTGCCCTTATGCTTTTTGGCGTTCTCCGCTTGGCGCTTCTGCTCCGCTTCAAACCACTCATGCGGAATTAGCGCCGGAACGAACTCCTTATACAGCTTGCCGCCGTAGACAATATCGCCGGTGTAAATGCGATTGGAGAAGAACGTATCATAGCCGTTCACGTTCTTGAACAGCCGCGTGGTCTTGTGAATCTCGCCGTAGCTTGCGCCTTCATGCCGCATCTGCCACGCGAGATAGCAGCGCTCCCACATCTCCGGGTCAGGCACAAGACGCTGGACGATGCGCGGCTCGCCGGATTTGCGTCCCTTCTTGCGCTCATACACTCCCACCTGAATCCGCTCACCTTTGAAGCCGGTCGGTGTACCGCCAGGACGGATGCCCAGATAGCCGCCGGTGCATTCCCAGTCGGGATTGTATCTGAGGAATTCCGGGTCGTTATCCCGCGTGCCGACAAGCTGCGCCAGCCCGCGTTTAGCATTCTGCGAAATTTCTTCGAGGTCTTGTTCGTCCTTCCACTGTTGGAAGGCTTCGATGAGCGCATCAACGGCGGCGTTGCCCGTGTTGGCGGAGGTCACCAGGTCAACGATGGTGATGGCACGCAGACGCAGGTCAGTCTTGATATTGGTCGCTTCGATGCTGTCGCGTCCCAGCCGGTTGGACTTCCAGAATATCACGCCGAAGGGGTTTTCACGACTGGCTTTTTCGCGTTTGTAACGGTCATTGATATGTCTGAAACGGCGGCGCAGGTCGGAGAGCAGCTCTTGCAGTGCATCGCGTTTTTCGGTGTTGGATGACAGCTTCGACTCATCGACGTAGAGCTTATCCAGCACGAGGTTATGATGCTGGCAGTATTCGCGGGCGACATCGATCTGCTGGGTGATCGGTACCCCGTAAAATAAGACAGAAGTCTGCGAAAATCAACGTCAGAAAGGGGACGATCAGATGAGCCGGCGAATACCCAAAGAGATCAAGGAAGAAATCCTTAGTAAGGTCCAGGCAGGTGAACGGGTTGTTGATCTGGCCGAGCAATATGCGGTCAGCACCAAGACGATTTATGCCTGGTTACGGCAGGACAGTGGCGAAGGCGTCGTTTCGGTGCTGCAATACAACAAGCTCAAGCGCGAAAACGAAGAACTCAAACGGCTCATCGGTGAGTTGACGTTGAGCATGCACCTGCAAAAAAAGTCGACCTAGTGCGACATGCCAGGATCAAGTCGGTGTGTGCTGAAGCGCTGGGCATCAGTCGCAAGAACATCTATCGCGAGTTGAAGCAGCCCGCTAAAGACCAGGCACTCAAGCAGCAGATTCAAGCGGTGCATCGTCAGCATCCAGCGTACGGCCATCGCCGTGTGGCGCTTCATCTGGGCATCAACCACAAACGGGCGCAACGGGTGATGGCGAAGTTCAATCTGCGTCCACCGCGACGACGGGTTAAACGGTACAGCACCGTTTCCACACCCCATCACAGCTATCACAACCTGCTGAGCGATCTGACGGTCACTGAGCCGCATCAGGTGTGGTGCAGTGACCTGAGCCGCCTTGAGTATCGGGGCACGGTCTGGTATTTGGCGACCATCGAAGACCTTGCCACACGCCAGATCCTGGCCAAACGTATCGGCAAGCGCCATGATAGTCAGCTGGTTCTAGCGACCCTCCACCAGGCGTTCGCGACTGGGGCGACACCACACTCCGACCAGGGCACTGAATTCATGGCGCAGCGCTGCACCAATGATCTCGAAGCTCGTGGTATCCAGATCTCTGTCAGTGATGTGGCATCGCCCTGGCAAAACGGTTATGTCGAATCATTCTTTGGGCGCTTTAAGCACGAGCTGGGTGACCTCAACCGCTTCGAAACGGCAGGTGAGATGATCGAGGCCATCTACCGCCACATCCACTACTACAACCACAGCCGCATCCACACGGTGCTCAAAATGCCGCCAGCCATTTATGCTGCCCAAACCTTCTCAGACACTTGTCTTCACAAATTGGGTACTTGACAGGGCGCTGCGATCCTGTTCATCCCCACCTGAATCACGGCAGTAGACGACGACATGTGTGCCGGGCGGCAGTGGACAGTCCTGCCGGATGAGGTGAAGGTAGCGGTTGTCTGTGGTCATAGATACGTTCCTACTCTGAAGCTGGCTTAACGTTCTCTTCCCAGAATTCTTTGTATTTGTCTCGAACAGCTTGTACCTTTTCGCGCCGCAGTTCCACAAGCTGATCTGGGGTCAGTCCATCAAAGGTCAAGCCATATTTTGTGAAATAATGATTGTCCGCCGTATTGCAGAAGTTGCAGGCTGTCACCATGTAATCTGGATTATCCCTTTCGGGATGTCCCTTTGGCAGCAGATGATCAACCGAGAGTGTCAGCCAGACTTCAAATGATGTTCTCCCATCAGCACCGCAGTATCGACAAGTATAATTGTCGCGCTGATATATACGATGGCCGTAACCTCTCAAGGAGTCGGTAAATGTGGTCATTGGTATTTCCTTTACGAGATCACTTCACTTTGGTGGATGCAGACCGAAAAAGACCCAGTTGGCGCGAGTGCCAAGCATACGATCCCGATTGATTTTCAGGCGCTGTATAGTTGCTCTGCCTACTGGTGTCAGCCCTCGGAGAACAATCCCATCCGGCATCCACTCAAAGTATTCTGACCAATTCTGGGTACGTGGATTGAACAAGGATACACGTTCACCAGTTTCAGGATCGACAGCAGAGGTTGCACGAGCCTTGCTCATGTTGCAGTTAGAGCAGGATAAACACAGGTTATCGAGCGAGTCATCGCCATCCGGGTCAATATGATCGACGTGCATTGCCTGTCCGGTGATACGCTGCGAGGTCTGGCAGTATTCACATAGGAGATTGGCACGTTCATGGACACGGCGTACAAGTTCCGCCCACGACAACTCACTCATCCGCTGGTTTCAAATCGTCCAGACTGATCGAATAACCTCGTTCAGTTAAGTATTTCATCGCCTGCGACTTGCGAAGTGTCAGCTTATCGCCGCGTTCAACCAGTTCCTCCAGCTCCTGGTATTCAGCGGTTGAAATAGTGCCCCGCTGATTTTTGGTCAGGAGTTCTGAAATACGCTTCTCCAGTGCTGGCTGCATTTGCTCACGGGCGATTGTCCAAAGAGTATCGTCAGACAGGTACGCCATCGCCTTCAACTCTTCTTTTTCATCATCAGGCAGATCAAATAGTAGCTGATCGAACGCCCCTTCCAACCGGGTACGGATGACCTCATCGACAGGCAACGATTTCTGCTGTGCAATCTGCTGTGCCTTTTGGTACAAGCTGTCAGGGATTGAAATGGTGTAATCACTCATGCGCTTCTCCATCAGAACATCTAATCTATTTTACACTAATCCCGCCATTCTGGGTCATCATATTGTCGATAAACAAAGAATGTTAAAAAGGATATTCGACCAATAGCCAGTATTCGTAAGTATATCCATCATGTGCATCCGTATAGTCTCGTGCAAGAATCGCTTCTTCTCTCGTCTGTAACAGACCAAACCTGCCAGGGCGAATGCCAAGCTCTTCAAAAACACCTACATGATGTCCGTGGCTGAACCAAGTGTGATCAAAGTTATGGTGAGCATAACTTGCGATGTCAAAGCCCAGTATTTGTCCCCCTGATTCCATTGGTAGTTGTTGTAAAATCCTCAGTTCAACGCCTTCGGAGCCATGCGGTTCCTGCCAGTCACCCATGCACGATTTATGCAGACCTATCCCGATAATGGTTAATTCATCCTGTTTTGTTTTGGGAATAAAGGTTTCTATGAAGCGCCGCGCAGCATTTGTTGAACGAAACATAGACCATACTTCAATCTCATAACTGTAATGGTCTGCACACCATTTCTCAAATTCATCCCACTTAGATTCGAACCAATTTCAAAATTCGGCAGTTGCACAACAG
>QGUR01000020.1 GCA_003242205.1 Chloroflexota bacterium
ATGGACAGAAAGGGCAAAGCGGGTTTCCAGAACCTAACGAGAAAGGCGATACCCTGATCGAACACCTCATTGCCGGTCGGGCCGACGATTTCGGTGAAGATGATCTCTTCGGCTTCCGCGTTCGCAGGCGACACGCCGGTATTGATCGTTCCCGACTCGGCGCGCAGCTCGGCACGCTTCTGGGCAGCGCGGATCCAGGCTTCGGTCGAAGTCATGGTCGCGGCCAGCGCGCAGGCTCCTTCATAGTTGGCGGAGTTGGTCGGGATAGCCCAGGCGCTACCGGTCGCCATGCTGATGGGGTTGCCTTCGCGGTCGGTGAACGCCTTGAACGCGATCGGCGCGTCTGGCGACACGTCCGCCAGCACGTTCATGTACCACTGTTCCATCGGCCAGAAGCCAACCTGATCGGCGACAATCTGGTTATTGCTGCCGAAGAAATCCCACGTGTCGCGGAACGCCATAAACTCGGCGCGACCGCCCGAAGGTTCATGCTGGCTGAAAGCGTATTCCAGCGCTTCAACCGCTTCCGGCGAGTTCAACATTGCGGTCCGGCCGTCGTCAGAGAGCAACTGGCCGCCATTGGCACGTACCCACAGCGGGAAGAATTCCGGCAGCTTGGGATCGAAACCGATGCGCGTGACCCGGCCGTTTTCGATGCGCGTCAGCG
Source organism: Chloroflexota bacterium (assembly GCA_003242205.1). Taxonomy (GTDB): domain Bacteria; phylum Chloroflexota; class Anaerolineae; order Aggregatilineales; family Phototrophicaceae; genus ZC4RG36. The sequence goes on from QGUR01000020.1 coordinate 668, forward strand.
CTTCATTGAGTTCGGTCAGGCGATCCCAATCGGTGGTGCTGATGTCATCGAGCGTGAGGCCGGCTTCTTCGACTGCGGCCGTGTTGATCATCAGGTAGATGTTGTTCCAGAAGTCGGGAATACCGTAGATTTCGCCATTGATGGTAACCTGTTCAACCGCCGCCTGACGGAAGATGCTCATATCGATGCCCATGTCCTCAATGCACTGGGTCAGCGGCTGGAGAGCGCCACGGACGGCATAGGTGCTGAGGAGCGCACGGTCGATATAAACGGCGTCAGGCGGAGTGCCGCTGGCGACTGCGGTCAGGAACTGCTGTTCGTCGAGCGCGCCTTCGGTGAAGCTCACTTCGACGTTGGGATAGGTTTCCCTGAACAGGTCGACGCGCTCGGTGGCGATTTCGTCGCCTGTACCGAAACCCATCACATTGACTTCGCCCGAAATTTCGTCTTGCGCCTGAACGGGCGCGAGGACCGCCACCAGCGCCAGAGCGATGGCGGTTACTGTTGCAAACTGTGTAAGGCGTCGAAGCGTAACAGACTGTTTCATGACAGAACTCCTTAATCTTAACGGCCGGGAAGCGCAGCATTCCGCGCCCGCGCATTCACCACACTGATGCAGGGAAATTGCCAGGCGGCAATACCTGACCTATAGTGTATCCGTGTTTATTTATTTTGTCATAAATCTCCCTTTCAACACGCTTGATACAGATGAGAAAGGTGGGATCGTTCAGGTGCGTTCATCATGAATTAGCCCGTTCGTCAGCGCGAGGAATCGGAGCCGGTTTTCTCCGTTTCCGAATGTCCATCGACTGTGGCCGTCGTTCCTCTCTCCTTTAAATGCACCTGAATGACAATTTGCTGGTTGGCGCGTTCCGGGTTGTTCAGCCGGCTGAGCAGCAGTTCGACCGCCATGCGTCCGGATTCGGCGAGCGATTGGCTGATCGTTGTCAGGTCGATATGTTCGGCGATGTCGATGTCGTCCAACCCGATCACCGAGAGATCGTCCGGCACGTGCAGGCCGAATTCGCGCGCGTGATGGATGACGCGAATCGCCAGCTCATCAGCGGGTGCAAAAATCGCCGTCGGGCGCTCTGGTAGTTCGAACAGCTCGCGCAGTTTCTCGCGAATGCCTATGCGCGATACCGGCACATACTTGATGTAACTCTCCGGAAGCGGGATGCCGTGTGCATTCAGGGTGTCCTGAAAGCCCCGAAATCGCTCCACTTCGGGATGAATTGAGTAATCGGGATGCTCGCCAAAGTAGACATAGGCGCAGCGGCGGTGGCCTTTTGAAATCAGGTGTTGTGCCGCCAACCGCCCACCGCCGTAATCATCCACAACAATGCAATTGAAATGCGGGTTGGCGCATTCGATCAACACCGTCTCCAACCCGGCGGATAGCAGGCGTTGCGCGGCTTCGTCGCTCACTGGCAGCGACATGATGATCAACCCGTCGAGATTGCCGCGCAGCGGGAGCGTTGACAGGTAACTGTCCAGCCTTCTGGCCGAGTCGACCGTGTAGATGACGAGTTCGTAAGGGGAGTTGGAGAGCGCGGTTGCCACACCGCGCAGGCGGTCGGTAAACGAGGGCGACGTGAAAAACGGCGTGATCACGCCAATGCGCCGGGTGTTCTGAAGCACGCGGGCGCGCGCTTCTGCCTTCGGCACGAAACCGAGCTGGTCGATGGCTTCCATCACTTTTCGCCGGCTGGCTTCGCTGACGCGTTCGGGTGTGTTGATCACGCGTGAAATCGTCGCAATGCTCAGCCCGGAGAGAGCAGCGACATCGTAAATCGTGGGAGGAGAACTCTTATTGGAGCTCATTCTGTATCAGACGAATGCGGCGTCAGGCTGTGAAAGTGCTTTCTTGTAAGCACTTACATTATCCGCCAAATGGTTCGTGGTTGTCAACAAACCAGCCAGTTGGATCATAAGGCAATGGAACTATCTGCGCCGGAAGCCGGCTATGACGGCGGACGTATGGACATGCCGCCGAAGATGGGCTGAAGCGATCTGGGCAGTGACGCGTGAAACCGCTTCCTGATGTTAAGATTAGCCCATGCGCGACAGAGCAGAAGGAGGACGATCATCGAAACCGTACATCAGAGCCAGCCGGTGCTTTCGGCGGGCATGGCCATCGAGGAGGCGACTGCCGCGTTGGTCATGCTTCACGGTCGTGGCGCGTCGGCGCAGGACATTCTCACGCTGGCGCGAGAGCTTAATCTCGACGGATTTGCCTGCCTCGCACCACAGGCAGCGGGCAATACATGGTATCCCTATCCCTTCATGCAGCCGGTGGCACGGAACGAACCTTATCTATCGTCGGCGCTGCAGGCGGTAGCCGCTGTCTTCAAGCGCCTGTCCGACGGCGGCATCGCGCCGGACCGCGTGATCGTGCTCGGATTCTCGCAGGGCGCATGTCTGGCGCTGGAGTACGCAGCGCGGCATCCGCGGCGCTATGGCGGCGTCGTGGGCTTCAGCGGCGGGCTGATTGGCGAGGGCGACCGCTTGCGCGACTATGATGGCTCGCTGGAAGGGACGCCGGTTTTTCTTGGCTGTAGCGACGTCGATCCATACATCCCGCTTGAGCGCGTGCGCCAGACCGCTGTCGTTCTGCGCCGCCTGAACGCCGAGGTTGAAGAACGTATCTATCCCGGCATGGGGCATATGATCAATCAGGATGAGGTGAGCTATTTGCAAAGCCTGATGGATGGACTGCGCCAGCCACATCGCTAGCTTCAAAATGCGTGACGATGCAGCGGGCAGAAGTGTAGAGCGCGTGCAACCTCGGCATTTCTGCCCCCGCGCGCTCTGCTGGCGCCGGAACAACGATGCCGGACGATGTGCTGGAGCGAAGTGAGTCGTTTCTGGATGCCGCTCCTCAGTTGCCTGATAGTCCTGTGACGGTCGCCTGCGTGCGTGGTGCGCTTAACGGTAGTGCTCAAAAAAGCGGATTTGTTCTTCGGTGAGCGGTTCGCGTTTCAGCAGGCGGATTTCGACTGCCTCTTTGCCATCGGCTTTCCTGCTGCGAACCGAAATCCACGTTTCGCGCTGCCATTCATTAAAGGGCGGTTCGGCGCCAGTGCGCGGCGGCACGATGATGGTAAAGCGGATGCCCGGACGGCGGTACGGCTCGGATGGCTCGATGCCGATGTAGAACGTCGCCGCTGTCTTGTAGATCGTAATTTCTCCCGCCTGATACTTCTTGACCGCCACCGGTTGACCTCGGAGAAACTATGGTGAACGGAGGACTGGGCGACAAGCGCGCCCGTTAGCTTGGACGTGGCGGGCGTCGGTAGCTCTTGGCTGTTATATTCCTGTAGCAATCATACCGTTTTAGCTGCTGTACATACAAAAATAAGCCTCGCGTCTTCAGGCTGTAACCTGTATCAGCGCGTTACATTCAATTTGCGTTGAGCTTCCTCGATCAATCACAAGGATCGCACGAGGCATTTCCGAGGCGAATGCGCTTGCCTGTGCGCCTGATTGACGGTTCCGCACCAAATTGCAGATAGATTGCCATGACGATCATACCGTTTTGTCGGTGGCCCGCTGAAAACGGCGGGCTGCCGCGACGCTTCGCATGGTCAAAGGGGAAAAATCCGAGTACACTAGGCATCGAATCGTGACGTAACGTTTCAGAGTTAGAGGCAGGTATTTCCGTGAAGGGTTTTCACGAACTGGACCCATCGGAGCGCCCGAAAGGCGAGGTAATCCAGCACGATCCGCCGGTCAACGAGCGCAGCCTCGCCCGTCGCATCAGCCTGCAAATATTGTATGAAGTCGATAGCGCCGGCCACCCGCCAGGTAGTGTCACGGCCATTCACCTTCAGGCGCGGGATGTGCCGCGCAAGGCGGCGCGTTACGTGCGCCAACTGGTCTCAGGTGTCGTGGAGCACCGGGCAGCGCTGGATCGAGCCATTCAGCGTTACGCGCCCGAATGGCCCATCGAACAAATGGCGATTGTCGACCGAAATGTGCTGAGGCTGGCGATTCTCGAATTCGCGGTCTTTCAGTCGACGCCGGTCAGCGTGGCTATTGATGAAGCGGTACAACTTGCCAAGTTGTTTGGAGCCGAAAGCAGCCCCGGATTCGTCAATGGCGTGCTCGGCGCACTATCGGAGGATGAGGCGCTGATTGCCGCTCTGCGAGCGCCACGGGCCAAGGGTGAGGAGACGAGCGAATGAACGTCTTTGGTGTCGGCGGTATGGAGCTGATCCTCATTCTCATCATCATGCTCATCGTGGCCGGACCAAAACGCATGATCCAGTGGGCTTACATCCTTGGACAATACACCGCAAAGCTGCGGCGGATGTGGGAAGAAACGGTCGATTATCTTCAGCAGGAAATCGACGAAGCCGGCGTGGATCTCAAACTGCCGAAGGAAGTGCCCACGCGGGCCAACATCAATCGCACGATTTCCGAAGTCATGAAGCCAGTGACCGCGCCTGTGGAAGAGGCGCTTAACGAGGTGGATAAGGTCAGTAAGCTGGCGTCGGATAAACCCGCGACAGCCAAACCTTCTCGCTCGGAATCCGCGCAGGGCGCAACACCGGAGCCGGCAACCGACAACTCGAAACCGAGCTTTGGTACATGGTCTGGCGCGTCGACGACCGTCAGTAAGAATGGAGAGCAACCCTCGTGAGCCAGCGCATCACCCGACCTCCGGCCTCTTACAAACCGCCAACGCCGCCGGTTGAGGATGAGGACACTATCGAAGAAGGCCACGAGCTTCGCATGGGCTTCTTCGAACATCTGGATGAGCTGCGACAGCGGTTGTTCAAGGCGTTTCTGGCGCTGATTGTCGGAACAGGCGTCGGTATTGCCTTCGCGGGGCATGTGCTTGACTATCTGATTCAACCGTATGGCGAGCGGCTTGCCGCGCTGGGCCCAACTGAACCGGTCGTCGCCTATTTCCGCGTGTCACTGATGATTGGCGGCATTCTGGCGATCCCGGTCATTACATATCAGTTGCTGATGTTCGTCCTGCCGGGGCTGACGCGGCGAGAAGCGCGCATTCTGCTGATGGCTTTGCCGGCGATCACGCTGTTATTTGTGGTGGGCGCGGCCTTCGCGTGGTTCATTCTCGTTCCCCCGGCGCTTGGATTTCTGGAAGGTTTTCAGCCGACGCTCTTCCGTCCGGAGTGGACGGCTGATCTGTATCTCGGCTTTATCACGTCGTTGATTTTCTGGATGGGCGTGGCCTTCGAAACCCCGCTGATCTTCTTCGTGCTGGCGATGCTGGGCCTTGTGAGCCCGCGCACGCTGGCGGGTAACTGGCGCATTGCGGTAGTCGGCTCGGCCATCGCGGCCGCGGTCATTACCCCGACCGTTGACCCGGTCAACATGTTCCTGGTCATGGCTCCGCTGCTGGCGCTCTTCCTGCTCAGCATTTTTCTGGTTGCGATTGGCAATCGAATCAACCTTGGGCGGTGAGCCGGGATGCGCGATCGGCGCTATTGGCTTCGCCTTGTAGCATTTTTCGTGTTAGCGCTCGCAGGAGCGCTTCTGTTTCTACCGCTGGCAGCGGGCGGGCTGTTGATGTGGGGCCTGACGCACGTTGGCTGTGCCCGTTCTGGCAGCCCGGACCAGTTCGGACTTGCCTACGAGGATGTGCGTTTTACAACGCCACAGGGGCGGTCGATCGATGGCTATTTTCTGCCCGGAAGCAACGGCGGAACCGTCATTGTAGCGCCCTCGCTGGCCAATGACCGTGGCGGCGATCTGGCGGATGCCGCGATCTTCAATCGCGCCGGCTTTCACGTGCTGACGTTTGATTCGCCTACCTGCGCCGGCGCGCCGGTCCACTCACTCGGCTATCTGGAAGCCGGCGATGCCGAAGCGGCTTTTCATTATTTGGCCTCGCGCCCGGATGTTGATGCGAGTCGCGTGTCGATACATGGTTTTTCATCTGCTGGGGCAGCCAGCCTGTTCGCGGCGGCCCGCCGGCCCGAGCTTCGCGCCGTATCGGCAAAAGGCGGCTATCATGATTTGCCCGTTCTGCTCGGCGTTGGCCGCGATCAGGGGTTTTTCATGTCGCTGATTGCGGCCGGTGGCCGGTTGGGATACCGGCTGTCGACCGGTCTGGATATTGAGGTGCTGCGTCCGGTTGACGTCATGCAGGCCATCGCGCCGCGGCCGGTTCTCCTGATCTACGGGAGCCGGGAAGTTTCGCTGCCGGGAGCGCGCCAGATGTTGGAACGGGCGACTGCCGCGGGCGTTCCGGCCGAGCTGTGGGTGGTCGAAGGCGCGGGACATGGCAATTATCACGCGGTGGCAGGAGAGACTTACGAACGACGTCTGACTGACTTCCACCGCCGGGCGTTCGATATACCGGATATCTGACGCGCTATTCGATCAGACTGATGCAACAGGGAGCAAGGTAGAAATGGCATCGACCTCTTCGCGTTCCGTGCGTATTATTGGTGTGCCCATGGATTTGGGACAAAGCCGGCGCGGCGTCGATATGGGGCCGAGCGCCGTGCGCTATGCCGAGCTGCAAAAACGCCTCAGCCATCTCGGTCTGCACGTGACCGATGGGGGCAACATCGCCGTGCCGGTGGTAGAGGCAATTGACGACACGCCGGAGGATGGTCTGGCGCATCAGGCGAGCGCCATCGGCGCGGTTTGCCGCGAGATTTATCGTCAGGCTCTGGAGATTGTCGAACACGACGAAATTGCGATTTTTCTGGGCGGCGACCACAGCATTTCCATCGGCACGGTTGCGGCAGCCCTGCATCGCGCTGACCGCGTCGGGGTTTTGTGGATAGACGCGCACGGCGATTTCAACACGCCACAGACGACGCTCACCGGTAACGTACACGGTATGGTCGTTGCTGCGTTGATGGGCATGTGCCCACCTGTGCTAACCGTAGGCGAACGGCGGTTGCGCCCGGAGCAAATCGTCATGATCGGCGTCCGCGATCTCGATCCGGAGGAGCGTGTCGCGCTGCGTGCCAGCGGCATCCGGGTGCTGACGATGCGCGATATTGACGAAAAGGGGATGGCGTGGGTGATCGGCGAAGCGCTGGCGGCGCTGAGCGACTTCGACGTTCTGCACGTCAGCTTCGACATGGACTCGCTCGATCCACAGGTCGTCTCCGGTGTGGGAACGCCCGTGCCCGGCGGGCTGACCTATCGTGAGGCGCATCTGTTGATGGAGCTGCTGCACGATGATGGGCGCGTCCGGTCGCTCGATCTGGTCGAAATCAATCCGATTCTGGATACCGCAAATCAGACAGCACAGGTCGCCGTGGATCTGGCGGCAAGCCTGTTTGGCCAGCAAATTCTATAGGACAAATACGTGATCGTACTTTCCTTAATCGCTCGAATGATTCTGCGTCTTGCCGGCTGGCAGGTCGTGGGTGACGTGCCGGATGTGAAGAAAGCCGTTGTCGCGGCGGCGCACCACACCTCGAACTGGGATGGCGTGCTGCTGGTGCTTGGTTCTCTGGCGGTGCAGCGCCGTATTTTGTGGCTTGGCAAGCATACGCTGTTTCGCTTTCCGCTTGCGCCGGCGCTGCGCCTGCTCGGCGGCATTCCGCTGGATCGCACTGCCAGCAACGGGGCAGTCGAGCAGGCTGTCGCGGAGTTCAGGCGGCGCGAGACGATGTATCTCGCGCTGTCGCCGGAAGGCACACGCCGCAAGGTTTCGCGGTGGAAACGCGGTTTCTATCAGATTGCGCTGGAAGCCGGCGTGCCGATTGTGCTGGCTTCGCCTGACTATAAGCGCCGGCAGATTGTCATCGGCCCCGTGATCTGGCCGAGCGGCGACATCGACGCCGATATGGTCCGTATCCGCGAGTTCTTTCAGGACAAGACACCTCGTTTTCCCGAACGTGCCGGCGATATGGTCATTACCGGCACGCGGCGGCGCGAGACGGCGGATCTGTCACAGTAAGTCTTGTGCTACAATTGCCCGCCTGTGGCTCGGATAAGGGGATGAACAGATGGCTGGTCATCAATCGCCAGTAGCATTAATTGCGCCTCATGGTGGTGTTCTGGTCGATAGACTGCGTGTCGAGGGTGACGAGGCCGAGGCACTGCGCGAACGCGCTGCGGCTGCCGTTCCGGTTGTGCTCAGCGAAGTCGCTCGCTCCGATCTGGAAATGATCGCCACCGGCGTGCTCAGCCCGCTTGAGGGCTTCATGACGCACGACGAATATGAGGCGGTGCTCTCGACGATGCATTTGCCCAACGGGCTGCCGTGGACGCTGCCGGTGACATTGCCGGTGAGCGAGGAAACGGCGGCGCGGCTCCGGCCTGGACAGGATGTGGCGCTGGTCGACGCTCATGGCGAGCTACTCGGCCTGCTCGAACTGGTTGAGAGTTATCGTTATGACCGGGTGCGTGAAGCCCGTTCTGCCTATGGCACGGATGATGGCGCACATCCCGGCGTTGCCCGGCTGATGAGGCAGGATGAGTTTTATCTGGCCGGGCCTGTGTGGATGCTGGTCACGCCATCGTCACCGTTTCCGGATTTGTACCTGACCCCGCGAGAAACACGCGCGCTGTTTCAGGAACGGGGCTGGCGGCGGATCGTCGCCTTTCAGACGCGGAACCCGATTCACCGGGCGCATGAATATCTGCTTAAGTGCGCGCTGGAAATCGCCGATGGCCTGCTGCTTCACCCGCTGGTCGGCGAAACCAGAGATGAAGACCTGCCGGCGGCGCTGCGCGTCGAAAGCTATCGCGTCCTGCTGCAGCACTATTTCCCGGTTCAACGAACGTTGTTAAGCGTTTTTCCGGCGGCCATGCGCTATGCCGGCCCGCGCGAAGCCATCTGGCATGCCATTGCGCGCAAGAACTACGGCTGCACGCATTTCATCGTCGGGCGCGACCATGCGGGTGTCGGCGGCTATTACGGGCCTTATGATGCTCAGCGGTTGTTCGATGAGTTTGACCCGGCGTTGATCGGTATTACGCCGCTGATGTTCGAACACGCCTTTTATTGCTGCGCCTGCGGTCAGGTAACGACCTCGAAGACGTGCCCGCATGACTCATCGGAATGGTTGCAATTGAGCGGTACGGAGGTTCGGGCGCGCCTGCGCGCCGGTGAGATGCTGCCTGCGGAGTTCACACGTCCCGAGGTCAGCGCCGTCTTGATGCGCGGCCTGAAGAATGGTCAATGACATTCATGCGACGGCTATTTGGAACGCGATCACGTGGCGAACGCGTCCTCGTGATCGGGTTGGACTGCGCTGGCCCGCAGTTGGTTTTCGATCAGTTCCGCCATGACCTGCCGGTGCTGTCGCAGCTTATGGACGGCGGAACGTGGGGAGAGTTGGAATCTTCCATTCCCTGCATTACCGTGCCCGCATGGTCGAGCATGCTCAGCGGTCGCGATCCCGGCGTGCTCGGCTGTTACGGATTCCGCAACCGGAAGGACTATTCTTACGAACCACTGGTCACGGCGGACAGCACCACCATTCGCCAGCCGCGTGTCTGGGATTATCTATCCGAGGCCGGCATGGAGTCGGTGGTCATCGGCGTGCCGCAGACTTATCCCGTGCGCCCGCTGAAAGGCCATCTCGTCAGCGGCTTGCTGACGCCTGACACGGACAGTCTTTTCACTTATCCGGCCATCTTCAAGCAGGAAGTGCTCAGCCTCGCGCCCGGCTATCTGTTCGATGTGCGCGACTTTCGCACCAACGACAAGAATCGTCTGCTGCAACAGATCATTGACCTGACCGAAGTGCAGCACCGGCTGGTCATGCACAGCCTGAAGTCCAAGCCATGGGACTTCTTTATATATGTCAATATCGGCCTTGACCGGCTGCACCACGGCTTCTGGCGCTTTCAGGACCCGGCGCACCGGCTTTACGAACCGGGTAATCCCTTTGAAACGGCGATCCGCGACTACTACCGGATGCTCGACCGGCAGATCGGTGCGATGCTCGAAGCGGCGGACGGCGCGACCGTGCTGGTCGTCAGCGATCATGGCGTGCGCCGTATGGACGGCGGCATTTGCATCAACGAATGGCTCTGGCGTAATGGCTGGTTGACGCTGCGTACGCCTCCGGCTCGCGATTGCCTGATTTCCATTGAAGAAGCCGATATCGACTGGTCTCGAACTCGCGCATGGGCTGCAGGCGGTTATTATGGTCGCATCTTCCTGAATGTGCAGGGCAGGGAGCCGCTGGGCGTGATTCCGCCAACGGCATATGAGGCAACACGAGATGAACTGGCTGCCGAACTGGAGGCCATTCCGGACCCGGATGGCCGGCCATTGCCAACGCGCGTCTACAAGCCACAGGACATCTATCAGCAGGTCAACGGCTATCCGCCCGATCTGATGGTTTATTTTGGCGGGCTGCACTGGCGTGCCGTCGGCAGCCTCGGCCACGGCGCGATTCATACGCTGACCAACGACACAGGGCCAGACGACGCCAACCACGCCGAGCACGGATTATTCATTCTCTACGACCCGCGGAAAACGGGGCGGGGAAACGTTAGCGGGCATCAGTTGATGGATATCGCGCCGACACTACTACAGCGTATGGGCGTCGCAGCACCGCCCGAACTGCAGGGGCGGCCAATCATGATTTGATCGGAAAGAATGCTGCGTAGATGGAAGGTTTGATTACTTCTCCAGCTGACACTGCGTTACATCCTGCACCCAACTTCCACCCGCGAATCTGGGGGCGCTTATGGCCGCTACTCTTGCTTCTCGTCCTGCTGGTAGGTGTCTGGTTGCTGTTGCTTGCGCGCGGGCTGGATCTTGGCTTTACCGGAGATTTGCTTGATTACGCTTATCACTATGAACGTCTCGGCGTTTCTGGCGGCATGCAGTGGCTACTTACCAAACATCTGCAGCGCCACCTGTTCGCTGGCCTATTTCCTGCTCCGCTAGCCTATTTTTTTCCCCGCGAAAGCGCCGTCTGGTATGCGATGGCGTTCGCCGTGCATTATGCCGCGGCAGTGATGAGCTTTATGCTGGCTGATGCCGTGCTTAAAGGCAAGTTGCGATGGGTGTCCTTCAGCGCTGCGCTGATATTCGCCTTTCATACGCTGCATCTGCGCATGAATTTCGAGTTCCCGACAATTTATATGGGTACTGCAGCGCTGTTTCTGGCGTTGCTTTCACTCTGGCTCTATTTGCAATATGTACGACGCGGGCGCTGTAATCGTTGGTGGATTGAGTGCTCGATAGCAGCCTATAGCTTTGCCGTTGGCTTGTATGAACAAACGGTGCTGTTTTTTGCGTTGCATCCTATTATTGCATTCTTTGAATCCCGTTATCGAGGCGAGCAGGTTACTCTTGGCCGCTTTCTGAAGCGCGCACTTGCCGACTCGTTCTGGTTTCCGGTTTTTGTGGTTGTCTATCTCTATTTGCTGCGTGCCCTTTTTATCGGAAATGGCACTTTGTCATTCAACCCTGCTTATATCGCCGGTCAGGTTGCCGCCGGGTTGATGGCGGAATTCGCACCTGTCCCCTTCCTAGAGCGCCTGTTGGCAGGGCTTATCGCTGCGGTGGCGCTGGCAATTCTCTTGGTCTGGTGGATTAACCACGAGCTTCGAGCGTTAACTCACAAGGAAGGTGACGCTTTCGGAGGGAGTTCGCTTGTCTATTTGGTCGTGTTGGGAGGTGGTATCAGCATCGTCAGTATTGTTGGAGTGGCTCCAACAAGTTGGCCGCCGCTTGAGAACCCCCGGATGATATACCCGTCCGCAGTTGGCTTTGGTTTTGTGGTTGCGGGTTTGCTTGGCTTGCTGCACGTTCAACCACTTGGTCGTTTGTTTGCAGCAATGACCATTGCCGTGCTTGTTGCTGCCGGTTTTTCAGGGCTGCTGTCAATCCAGTCTGAATATATACGCCAGCAAGCTGCGCGGCAGGCTGTACTCAATGCGATTCAAAGTGTGATTTCGCAGGTTTCTACCGATCCATTGCCATATCTGTTGTTGGTTTCTGATGCCCATCCCAGCAACGATCTCTGGCTGTATGCACAGGATAACCGCTTTCCCTATACGTTCGACCTGATGTATGACGTAACCGGAATGCCGGTTGATGCACTGTATATGGATGTCGATCCTGCAGATGCGCCGCCGCCAGATGTGCCAGGGAGCCGGTATCAGGGTAAGTTCATCGTTGTGGAGGAGGAAGGTATATATTCGCCACTGCGACCGGCTGAGCCAATTGATCCGTCACGGTTAGTGATTATTGAATACGACAGCACTAGTCAGACGGCGCGCATCCTTGACGAACTGCCTGAGGATGTCCTGGCGCGTGCCAACATCGTTGAGCGCGTTCCCATCGAGTGGAAGACAAATCATTCGCTGGTTATTCCCGTGGATAACTGAACGAAGGGCTTATATTCATGCAATACACGCATCATCCCGGGTTTGTATTGTGGTTTACCGGGCTTTCGGGCGCGGGTAAAACGACGATTTCGCAGGCGCTGGAAGCGATCCTGCGAGAGCGCGGTGTACGTGTTGAGCGGCTTGACGGAGACACCGTGCGCCAGCACCTGACGAAGGATCTGGGATTTTCCAAAGCAGACCGCGATACCAACATCGAACGGGTTACGTTTGTTGCCAAGCTGCTGAGCCGCAACAACGTCGGCGTGCTGGCGGCATTCATTTCGCCCTACCGCTATATGCGGGATCGGGTGCGTACTGAAACGACGAACTTTATTGAAGTCTACGTCGACGCGCCGCTGGAAACATGCATCAGGCGTGACGTCAAAGGGATGTATGCGCAGGCGCTGGCGGGGAAGATCGAAAATTTTACCGGCATCAACGACCCGTATGAGCCGCCGGAAAAACCTGACATCCACCTGCGAACCGACCGTGAGACGCTGGAGGAATCGGTGGCCAAGGTCCTCGAATATCTGGAGCAGCGAGCGCTGATTCCGGTGGATGAACCGTCAGCGCGATAGAATCGAAACCGGCCTTATCTGGTGTGATAAGGCCGGTTTTGATACCCGTTTCGTATTACTCCGCGAGAGCAGGGCGCGCGCGCAGGAAGAGTTTTTCCACTTCCGTAACCAGCAGCATCACGGACGCGATCAGTATTGATACAGCCAGTTCAGTGGGTGTCAGCGGCGCTGTCTCGAACACGTTCTGCAGGAACGGCAGATAAATCACCATCAACTGCAGAACGAATGTCGAGATGACGGCCCACATCATGAAGCGGTTATGGCGGAACCACGTGGTGAAGAACGATTGCCGCGACCCGGCATGAATCGCCATGACATGGAAGATCTGGCCAAGCGCCAGAACGTTGAAAGCGACGGTGCGCGGGAAGCGGTCGGCGCGTTCCAGCGCTAGACTGCCGGTTTCACCCTCCAGCGCAAATTCGTTCTCACCGGGAATAATGCCAAGCGCCTCGATCCGTTCGCTGGGCGTGAGTTCCGACCAGTTATCGGGAACCAGTTCTTCGCCAATGACACGGATAATCGATTCTTCGTCCATCAGTTCCAGGCCGAGCGTCGGGTTGTTCGGATTCATGCCGTGGAAGGCGAATGCCCAGTAGTAGGCTCCGAGCGTAACCACGGCCAGCACAATGGCCATCCAGATGATGCGCGTACCGACGCCGTGCGCGAAGATGCTCTCGTCTGGTGGACGCGGCTTGCGCTTCATAATGCCCGGTTCACCCGGCTCGAACCCAAGCGCGATGGCGGGCAGGCCATCCGTGATGAGGTTCACCCACAGAATCTGAATCGCCAGCAGCGGAATGGGCCAGCCGATGAGCAGGGCGATGAACATGACGAGAATCTCGCCGACGTTCGAGCTAAGCAGAAAGCGCACGAATTTGCGGATATTGTCGTAGATGATGCGCCCTTCCTCGACGGCGGCGACGATGGACGCAAAGTTGTCGTCCGTCAGCACCATGTCAGCAGCGCCCTTGCTCACCTGCGTTCCGGTGATGCCCATGGCCACGCCGATATCGGCCTGCTTAAGCGCCGGAGCGTCGTTGACGCCGTCGCCGGTCATGGCGACGATTTGATTCTGGCGCTGTAAAACCCTGACCAGGCGCAGCTTGTGTTCTGGCGAAACGCGCGCAAACGCCGACGTCGTGCGAACAGCCTCGCTTAACTGCTCGTCGCTCATGCGGTCGATGTCCGCGCCGGTCAGGGCTCGCTCGTTTTCGCCGATAATACCCAGGTCGCGCGCGATTGCTTCGGCGGTCAGCGCGTGATCGCCGGTGATCATGATCGAGCGAATGCCCGCTTCGCGCGCCGTCTGTACGGCTGCTTTCGCCTCCGGGCGGGCCGGGTCAACGATACCGACCAGCCCAAGCAGGATTAGATCGCGTTCGACCTCCGGCTTCACTTCATCCGGCACATCTGGAAGCGGGCGGTAGGCGATGCCGAGGACGCGCAAACCCTCCGAGGCCATTTTGTCTACCTGCCTGTACCAGGCGTCGCGGCGCTCATCGGTAAGCGGCCGCGCGCCTTCGGGGGTCTGTTCCTGCGCCGCCCACTCGATCAGGCGGTCGGGCGCGCCTTTGGTGATCGAGATCACCTCACTGCCGGCGAAGAATTCTCTGGCGGCGTCGCTTTGCGCCTTATGGATCGTCGTCATGGCCTTGCGGTCGCTGCTGAACGGCAGTTCGGCCACGCGCGGCATTTCCGCTTCCAGTTCCGTGCGGCTCCAGCCGCCTTTCTGCGCCGCGACAATCAGCGCGCCCTCGGTAGTATCGCCAATGACGTTGATGCGGTTGTCTTCCTCTTCCAGATAGGCGTCGGTCGAGAGCGCCATGGCGCGCAGGAAACGCCCGACCGCCTGATCTACCTGTGGGTTGACCGGCTTCTCGCCGTTCTCACGGAATTCACCTGCCGGTGTATAGCCGGCGCCGGTCACGACAACTTCTTCGTGATCGGGCAGGGCAAGCAGGGTGGCCGTCATTTCGTTCTTGGTCAGCGTGCCCGTTTTGTCGGAGCAAATGGTCGTGACCGAGCCAAGCGTTTCGACCGCGGGCAAGCGGCGGATGAGCGCGTTGCGCTTGACCATGCGCGAAGCGCCGAGCGACAGACAGATGGTGATGACGGCGGGCAGACCCTCCGGCACGGCAGCGACGGCCAGACTGATGGCCGTAACCAGCATGGTTTCGACGGGAATGCCGCGCAGCAGCCCGACGACGAACACCATTCCGACGACCAGCAGCGCGCCCTGCACCAGAATGCGCGCGAGACGGTTGACACGCCGCTGTAAGGGCGTTTCGGTGTCCTCCACGCCCATAATCATGGTGGCGATCTTCCCCAGTTCGGTGTTCAGCCCGGTCGCCGTGACGACCATCTCGCCGCGCCCGTAATTGACCGTCGTGCCCATAAACGCCATGTTGGTGCGGTCGCCAATGCCCGGTTCGCCTTCGGTAATTGGCTCAGTGGACTTGTGCGAAGGCTGAGACTCTCCGGTCAGGGCGGCTTCGACAAGCTGAAGATTCGCCGCCTCGATCAGGCGGCCATCGGCCGGCACGTAGTCGCCTTCACCCAGAAGCACGATGTCGCCCGGAACCAGCTCTTCCGCGCTAATGACATCGACTTCGCCGTTGCGGCGAACGCGTACCTGTGGCACTTGCATGGCGCTCAGCGCGGCCAGCGCCTGTTCCGCCTGATACTCCTGATAGGTTCCGATGACGGCGTTCAGAATGGCGATCACCAGAATAACGACGACGTCCTTGAAGTCGCCGAGCACGGCTGAAATCACTGCCGCCGCCAGCAGGATGATCACCATGATATTCTTGAACTGGCTGATGAAAATCGAAAGCAGCGAAGGCCCGGCATCCCTGGGCAAGGTATTCGGGCCGTATTCGGCAAGCCGTTTTTGCGCTTCGGCCTGTGTTAGCCCGGTCTTGGCATCGGTGTTGAGGGCCGCGAGCGTGTCGGCGACACTCCGACGGTAATAATCCGCAGGGTCCGGCATTCAGGTTACTCCTTCGACGGAGATGATATGGAACCATGCATTAGTATTACGCCAAGTGTATCGACGCGCAACGGCCCCGCCGCCCTCAAAATGGGGGGTATTGGTGAAATGGAGCACAATCTGCCCTGACGATAGCAGCAATGAAAAGGCCCGGACATCGGTCGGGCGTCCGGGCCTTGCGTTTCTGGAGGATAGGGCGCTGTTACATGAAGCGCTGCATGAGCTCGTCGAGCGTCTCGCGCGACGGGCGCAGTTTGTGTTCGGGAAGCTGCGTCAGCGGCGTGTCCGTCAGGTTCAGCGTCTCGGCCAGCGTCATGCGTGGCTCTTCATAGTAGATCAGGCCGGTCAGGAAGATCTGATCCATTTGCGCTTCTTCCAGCAGCGACAGCGCAGCCAGACGATTGCGCGGGTCGTGATCCTTGCCCAGTTTCTTCAGTCGAATCACCGAGCCGTCATGCATCTCTACCGCGATGGTTTCGCCTTCGGCATAGTCGCCGATGGTGATTTCCTCACGCTCCGGCACATAACCGCCGGCGATGAACTCAATTTCGTGCAGCGGAATCTCATTCGCCTTGCCGTAGGAATAGCTCTTGGTCGACGTCTCGGCGTTATTGAAGGTCACGCACGGGCTGATGATGTCCAGCACCGCCGTGCCCTTATGGCTGATTGCCGCCTTGAGCAGCGTCTGTACCTGCTTGGCGTCTCCGGAGAAGCTGCGCGCTACAAAGGTCGCGCCGCCGATGATGGCTTCCATGCACAGGTCGATGGGCGGCAGCTCGTTCTTGCCGTAGTACTTGAGCTGCTGGCCTTCATCGGCAGTGGCGCTGAACTGTCCCTTGGTGAGGCCGTAGACGCCGTTGTTTTCGATGATGTAGACCATCGGCACGTTGCGCCGGATAATGTGCTTGAACTGGCCAAGACCGATGCTGCCGGTGTCGCCGTCGCCGCTGACGGCCAGCGCAATCAGGTCGCGGTTGGCGGTGACCGCGCCGGTCACCACTGACGGCATACGGCCATGAACCGCGTTGAAGCCGTGCGAACGGCCCAGAAAGTAGGCCGGTGTCTTGCTGGAGCAGCCAATGCCGCTGAATTTGGCGACGCGGTGCATTGGCAGGCTCAGGTCGTATGCGGCGCTGATGATCTGATTGGAGATCGAGTCGTGGCCGCAGCCGGGGCAAAGGGTGCTCGGCGCGCCTCGATACTCGGCTCTTTCAAGGCCCAGTGCGTTTGCCATGTTATTCCTGCTCCTGTCGCAAAATCTGCGTGTGAATCCAGCGGGCGGTCATTGGCAACGTATCGCCAAGCGCCAGCGAGATCATATGAGTCGTGTCCTGTGGAAGTTCCATCCGCAAAATCTGGTGCATCTGGCCGTCGAAGTTGTTTTCGACCACGTACACGCGGTCGTGGTTCATGACAAAATCGTGAACTTCATGAGCCAGCGGCAGCGCGCGGATACGCAGGTAGTTGGTTTCGATTCCGGCGGCAGCCAGACGGTCGCGGGCTTCTGCAATCGCCGGATCGTTGGAGCCGTAGGAGATGATGCCAATCTTCTTGTTGGGATCGTAGTCGATGATTGGCTGTGGCAGGAACGAACGCGCGTTTTCGAGCTTCCGGCGCAGACGGTCCATGTTTTTCACCCAGTCTTCGCTGCGCTCGCTGTAAACAGCGCGATCGTCGTGGCCCGTGCCGCGGGTGAAGTACGCCGCGCGTGGGTGGTCGGTGCCGGGTACGGTGCGATAGGGAATGCCATCGCCGTCGTAATCGCGGTAGCGGTACCACTCGCCGCGCTCCGCGAAGAACTGTTCGAGCTTTTCCTTGTCCAGCGTCTTGCCCCGGTCCATCGGCGTGTCCGGATAGGTGTACGGATCGCTCAGCCAGAGGTTCATGCCCAGATCGAGGTCGCTCATGACAAAGACCGGTGTTTGCAACCGCTCGGCGATGTCGAACGCGCGCCAGCCGAACTCAAAGCACTCGGCAACATTCGCCGGAATGATGACGACCTGGCGGGTATCGCCGTGGCTGAGGAAGTGGAGGAAAAGCAGATCGCATTGCCCGGTGCGCGTCGGCAGGCCGGTGCTTGGCCCGATGCGGGTGACATCCCAGATCACACAGGGGATTTCCGCGAAATAGGCCAGGCCGGCGAACTCGGCCATCAGACTGATGCCCGGACCGCTGGTGGCCGTCATGGCGCGCGCGCCCGCCCAGCCCGCGCCGACGATCATGCCCATGGCCGCCAGCTCATCTTCCGCCTGAATGATGGCGACCGTGTCCTGACCGGTATCGGGGTCCTTACGGATGCCCTTGTGTTCCATGACGGCGTCGATCAGGCTGGTAGAAGGCGTAATCGGATACCAGGCGGCGACGGTCAGCCCGCCAAACAGCGAGCCGAGTGCAGCGGCCTCGTTGCCGGTCATCAGCAACTTGCCTTTGGTGCCGTCCATCTTTTCGAAGCGCAGGCTGTGCTTCTTTTCGAGGTTCTCGCGCGACCAGTCATAAGCGCGCTGGACGACGCCGAAGTTCATGGCGGCGGGTTTTTGCTTGCCGTTGAAGGTATCCAGCAGCGCTTGCTCGATGATGTCGAGCGGAATGTCGAAGAGATAAGCGACCGCGCCGACGTAAACCATGTTGCCGATGCGATCCTGGAAGTCTTTCGGAATGTTGGACTCGGCGATGATCGGCTTGACCGGGACTTCGTAATAAATGATGTCGTCGCGCGAATGCGTCCACTTCCATTCCTGTGGCAGGATGCAGATGCCTCCCGGCGGCAGATTTTGCACGTCTTCGGCGGCTGTATCCTGATTGAAGGTGATGGCGACTTCGGTCGTGGCGCGGCGGGCGATGTAGCCGTCCTTACTCGCGCGGATGGTATACCACGTGGGGAGGCCTTTAATGTTCGAGGGGAACAGGTTCTTGCCACTGACGGGAATACCCATACGGAACAGCGAGCGAATCAGCACCTCATTCGAGGTCTGGCTGCCCGAGCCGTTCTTGGTGGCAACCATCATGGCAAAGTCGTTAACGCCCGGCTCATAGCCGCTCGATTTTGGTTCGGTCAGTGTTTCACTGTGTATCGTTACTGCACACATAATCGCTGTTGTAACTCCTCTTAACTCCTGCAGGCGATCCGACAGGTTCCAGGCAACAAGACAGGTTGGTGGTCATCCGTAGAGATCGATATAAGGCGCTAGAAACTCCTTATCCAGAAATTACCCGGAAGGGAGGTCAAGCGGCTGTTCGCTGCCGCGTGGCTTGTAACGAAGAAGACGGGTATGTTCAATAAAAAGCGCCTGGGCAGTATCAAAATCCCCGGCGCAGATGGCATTCAGTATGCGTTCGTGGTAATTCCATACGGCCTGATGGTAGGCGTAATCGGCGTAGCGATTGGGCTCTACCGCTGCGTAAGCATCCCAGTAGGCTTCGAGGATGCCGATCACAAACGGGTTTTCGAGATGGCGAAAAACCGTCAGGTGAAAGGTTCGGTGTTCTTCGTTGGGGATGCCGATCAGGTGTCCGTTCAGCTTGGCCCGCGCCGCGCTTACGCAGTCGCGCATCAGCGCCTTGTCCTCGTCGGTCAGCAGCGCGCATGCTTCGTGCCAGAAGGCGACCTCGACATGATTGCGAAGTGCGGCGAAGAGATCGAAATTGCGCGGGTCCTGAGCCAGAGCGAAGAAAAGGCTGAGCCGGACGGCGGGGGTAAAGCTATAGGGCTTTAGCCGCATGCCCGTCTTTGAGCGAACCTCGACCAATCCCAGCGCGCGCGCGACCTCCAACTGCTCGCGCACCTTGCTGATGCTGATGCCGAGCTTTTCCGGGGCTTGAAGCTCATTGATCGTCGGGAGGCGGTCGCCGGGCTGGAAGCCGTTTTGAACGATGAAGTTCAAAAGTTCCGAGTCAAGGTCAATAGAGGGCATGATGATCGGCCATTGTGCCTATTCATCAGATTAATCATATGCATGGAAATGATTGTAGCATATCCCCAACTGGCTGTCCAATATTCCTGTGCAGTTCGTCCAGTCTCGTCGCGTAATACGGACTAAAGTCATGCCGCCACTGTGTTATGCCGCGGGCGTTCGCTGACAACGGGCAGTTGTATATATAAAGGAAGCGTTGCTACACCTGCAGCCGCTGCATGAACGTTTCGACTTGCTCGACGATACTCGCCAGATCAGCCGGGTTGGCCGCGAAATCGAGATTATCGACATTGATGCTGAGTACCGGGCACAACGACCAGCGCGCGATCCAGTCGTCATAGAAGTCGTTGAGGCGCGCCAGATATTCGGGCGCGATGTCCCGTTCATATTCGCGCCCGCGCCGCTGGATGTGCGCCAGCAGCGTATCGACACTGGCCTGCAGATAAATGATCAGATCGGGCGGCGGCAGAAAACTGCTGACGGCCATATAGAGGCGGCGATACGCTTCATAATCGCGTTCGGCCATGTTGCCGCTCTCGTACAGGTTGCGGGCGAAGATTTCGGCATCTTCGTAGACCGTACGGTCCTGCAGCACGTGGCCATGATGGTCGACAAGCTGGCGATGATGTTCCAGCCGCTTGCCGAGATAGAACACCTGCGAGTGAAAGCTCCAGCGCTTCATATCGGCGTAGAAATCGGCCAGATACGGGTTTTCGGCATCGGCTTCGTAAAACGGTTCCCAGCCGAGCGCGTCCGAAAGCAAGCGCGTGAGCGTGCTTTTGCCTGCGCCGATATTGCCTGCGATGGCGACAAACGATTCTGAACGGGTTGTCATGCTGGCTGTTTTCTTTCCACCGCGTCACGGATTCGCGGTCACTGAAGAGTAAGCTGAATCGAGGCGAATGTTGTCTGGCTTGCGCCGGTGGTCATGGCGCGGATTTCCGCGGGACCCCGGTAACCGCCCGCACCGAGCGAAGCCGCCCATGGCACAATCTGCGTGTAGTCGTCGTTCGAGAGCATCACGATCTGGGAGTTGATCACGGAACCGTCGGCGGCGACGAGCACGAGCAAAAACTGATTCTCTGGAATGCCACCTGCCGTGCCCGAAACCTGAACCGTGTCGCCCGGTACGATTGCGCCGTTCACGGGGCTGATGATGGAACCCTGCGGGCTGCCGCTGCGGGCGCTGCCAAGCGGCGCGGTGGTCGCTCCGCCGGCGTTGGCTCCCAGCGTAATGCTGACCCGCGCGAGCAACAGGTCCTCTCCCTGTGCATTCTGGCCGATGATGCGTATTTCGGCGGGGCCCGTGTATGGCCCGGTGGTCATGGCTGCCGACCACGGAACCTCGTCGACGTTGTTCGGGTTCTGCAATGTAATGAGCTGGCTGTTGAGTACGCGGCCTTGCGCGTCGGCCAGCACGAGCGTGAACTCATCCCGCGCCAGCCCGATGACGACACCGCTGACCTGAAGCACACCACTGGCAACCACGCTGCCCTGAATCGGGCTGGAGATGATTGCGCTTTCGCCGGTGGGAGAGGTCGGGATCGCGTCTGGCGTCGGCAACAGCGGGTTGTTGGCCGCCGGCGCGCCGACGGGCGTTCGCGTTGGCAGGCCGTCGGACGAGTCTGGCAGTGGCACGACGCCGGGCAGGGCGGTCGGTAACGGCTGGCCGGTCGCGGCGGCGCTGGTCGGCATGGCTGTTTCGGTTGGGCCGCCGGTCGGGCTGTTGCTCAGGTTGCAGGCGCTCAGAAGCAGGAGCGCCGCCACGAAGGCGATGCGAATGAACATGCCAGCCCTTTCAACCGCTGCTTCAACACAAACGGTGGCAGTTATACTTGCCAGCGTCCCGATTTTCCAGCTTGAGAACGCCTAGCGCCGCAGCTTTGCGAGGCGCTCTCCGGCCTCAGCCAGTGTGTCGTCGCTCTTGCAGAAGGCAAAGCGCGCCTGCGTTCGGGCGAGATGCGCGTGTTCGGGTGTGTAGAAGAAGCCGGGCGGAATGCAGGCAACGCCGATTTCCGTCGTCAGATAGCGCGCGAAGGCCACCGAGTCGCCGTCGAAGACGTCGCTGAAATCGGCCATGACGAAATAAGTGCCTTCGGGCATGCGCGCCTTCAGACCGGCGTTCTCCAGCGCCTGCATCATCAGGTCGCGCTTGGCCGTGTACATGGCCTGAAACTCCTCGAAGTAGTCACCCGGCATGCCGAGCGCGACGGCGGCTGCCAGTTGCCCCGGATGATGCGTCGCAAAGGTGACGAACTGGTGCGCGCGCCCGACGCCGGTGATCAGGTCGCGCGGGCCATAGACCCAGCCGATTTTCCAGCCGGTGACGCTGAACGTTTTTCCCAGACTGCTGACGGTGATCGTTCGCTCGAACATGCCGGGCATGGTAGCCATCGGAATGTGTCGCGCGCCGTCGAAAACCAGATGCTCGTAGACTTCGTCCGAGATGCACGTCACGTCATGCTCGATGCACAGGTCGGCGATCAGCTTCTGCTCCTCGAACGTGAAAACGCGGCCTGTCGGGTTTTGCGGCGAGTTGACGATGATCGCCCGCGTGCGTTCGTTAAAAGCGGCGCGCAGTTCATCGGGGTCGAGCGTCCAGTCCGGTGGGTGCAGCGGCACATAAACCGGCTTTGCGCCCGCCATGGTGATGTTTGGCACATAGCTGTCGAAATACGGCTCGATGACGATCACCTCATCGCCCGGATCGACCAGCCCCAGAATGGATGAGAACACGCCTTCCGTCGCGCCGGAGGTGACCAGCACGTTTTCGACCGGGTCGAGCGCCAGATTGTAGAACCGGTCGGCGTGATCGGCGATGGCTTTTCGCAGGCTGAGCGCGCCTGCGCCGGGCGCATACTGGTTGGCCACCGCCCCAGATTGCAGCGCTTCGACTGCTGCCTGAATGAGCGGTTGCGGGCCATCGAAATCAGGCCGTCCCTGTCCCAGATTGATCGCGTTGTGGCGCGCGGCCAATTCGTTGATTTCGGTGAAGATCGTCGTGCCAAAATCGGCGACACGGTTCGCAAATCGGGGCATTGAGTGTCGTCTCCGTTCTTCCGGCGGCTAAAGCTGCTTCACGCGCGCTTCGTTGGCCAGTGCGTCCACGCGGTTGTTCAGCGCGTTCGTTCCATGACCTCTGACCCAGACCCAGTTGATCTGGTGTCTGCGCGTCGCTTCATCCAGCGCTTTCCACAATTCCTGATTCTCGACGGGCTTTTTCGAGGCTGTAAGCCAGCCATTCCGCTTCCAATTATGGATCCACTTTGTGATCCCGTTTCGCAGATACTGCGAGTCGGTGTGAAATTCGACGTTGCAGGGTTCTTTGAGCGCTTCCAGCGCTTTGACGGCGGCGGTCAGTTCCATGCGGTTATTGGTCGTGTGGCGTTCGCTGCCGCTCAGTTCTTTCCGCTTATCGCCATACAACAGGATAGCAGCCCAGCCGCCGGGGCCGGGGTTGGGCGAAGCCGATCCATCGGTGTAGATTGTCACCTGGGGTTTTTCTGTATTCATCCGGCCAATTATGGTCGATGCGCCGTGTGGCGGCAAGCCTTCAGCCGGGCCGGCGTCGATATTCGCCGGGCGACGCCGCTTAGGATCAAAGCCTTTCGCCGGCGGGCGCGGTACAATAGCGCGGGCTTATCCCCGGATATTCGACACATCATGTCTGAAACCCGCTCTATGACATTTTTCCGGCTAGTGCCGCCTGTGCTGGCACTGTTAGTGGCATGGGCGCTGTTCATTCGCAACATCGGCCTCGAAAGCATGTGGTACGACGAACACATTTCATGGTCGCTCGCCAGCAGCGACACGTTCGCCGACTTTCTGGGCCGCTGGCCTTATGGCACGGGCCATCCGCCGTTTTACTTTGCGACATTGTGGGCGTGGCTGAAGTGGACAGGCTCCGTCGACATGGGCATCATGCGTCTCACCGCTGCGCTCCCGTCGCTGGTGGCGGTCGCGTTCGTCTACCGGCTTGGCCGTGAGTGGTTCTCCGGGCGTTGGGTCGGGCTGGCGGCCATGACGTTGATGGGAACCAACGGCGTTATCATCTATTTCGCTCGCGAGTTGCGGATGTACGGCCTGCTGGTGCTGCTGGTGCTCATCAGCTGGTGGCTGCTGCGGCGTTTTGCCGAGCGCGACGACCGGCGCGCGTTATTCGGCTATGCCCTGACGGTCGTGCTGATGGCCTACACGCACTATCTCAGCGCGGTCGTGGAAACAAAATGGACGTGGCGGAGAAAAGGGAAGGGTGAGATGAGGTGGGAGGCGATAACTA
>QGUR01000556.1 GCA_003242205.1 Chloroflexota bacterium
ACGTCCAGATCTTCGCGCACAACCTCAATCGGGGCCGGAAAACCGACGATCAAATTACGATTGATGGCAAAACCGCGCCCGGTCATCAGCCAGTTGCGCCGCTCTTCGCCCGGTTGCGGCGGGCGGTCGATCTGCCAGAACGCGTCCTCCAGCCGGCCCAGAAAATCCCAGCCCACGGCCTCCAGCGTGCGCTCGCGCAGGGCGGCGAACGAGTCGTTGACGCGCTCGCTGAGGACGGCGTTCGGAGCACTCACATTGTTGAGAACGCTGAGGCGATAGGGTGGGTCGGTGCGCGGCTCGCTCTCATGCTCGACATAGAGCGGCTCGTTGCTGGCCGGCGGCAATCCGCCAGAATTAACAAGCGTTTGTGGCAGCGGCGCGGCAGTCCAGACCGGAGAGGTAGAACCGCGCGGCACGGGGATAATCTCGGTCGCAACGCCCGAACCGGCAAATGGCCCCGCGACCAGATGCGTGCTGTCCAGCGAATCCACCGCATAGACCAGACTCGCGCCATCCGGCGACCAGGTCGGCGCACGTCCGCGCCCTATGACCTGCGCCGGAGCGTCAGGATCGGTCACCGATTTGACAAACACCTTTTCGACGCCTTCATCGAGGGCGCTATAGGCGATCAGCGTGCCGTCGGGCGACCATGCGGGATAGTCCTCATGGCGCAGCGGCGTGTTGGTCAGGTTGACCACGGCGTCGTCACGAGGATCGTCCAGCGAGAACAGCATGATGTCCTGATTGCCGTCGCGCCAGGAAACAAAAGCAATCGTACGCCCGTCCGGCGACCATGCGGGCGAAAAATCAGGCGCGGAATGGTCGGTCAGGCGCATGGGAGCCTGCGTGCCATCGACGCGCATCACATAGATGTCAAGGTTGTTGCCCTGATAGCTTTCATAAGCCAACCACTCACCGTCAGGGCTCCAGGTCGGGCCGCCCTGAAAAGAGAGGTCGTAGGTCATGCGCGTGGATTCGCCGCTGGCAACATCGTAGATGTAAATCTCCCAGTTGCCATCCTGACGCGAAGCATAGGCCAGCTTGCTGCCATCCGGCGACCATGCCGGGTCGCGCTCGTCCGCGGGGCTGTTGGTGATCCGCAGAGCCGAACGGCTGCCGACCGGAATCGCCCAGATGTCGGTCTGCGCCTTTTCGCGCACGACATAGGCCAGACTGCCGCGAGCGGAGAGGATTTCCGGCAGCGCCGTCGCCGTTGGCACGGGTGTTGGCAGTGCCGGCAGCGTCGCCACCACAGGCTGAGCCGTCGGCGCAAGCGGCTGATCGGTTGGAAGCGGCTGCAGGCTCGATTGGCCCGGTTGAGCCGGAAGCGGCGCAGCGGCTCCGGCCAGCGATGGCTGGTTGCGTGAAGGATCGGTCGCCCAGAGAATCACCGCCAGCACAGCAACGCCAAGCACAACCACCAGCGCGCTCAGGACGCGATTTTGAACGCGCAGCGGGCTTTCGGCGAAATTGCCTTTGGGTTCGGCGGGGGGGGGAGCGGGGTGGACGAGTCGGGACATCGCG
>QGUR01000305.1 GCA_003242205.1 Chloroflexota bacterium
CAATCTAGTTCGGGCTCTGGGGCCTGGGGATTTTGTTTAGCGCAGGGTATGTGCGTGCCGATCATCCGCCCCAAGTCGTTCATCGGGCCGGAACGGCTTGGCGTGTTCGCCCTGCTGTATGACTGGGCCAAGGACGGCAAGAATTTCCCGATGATCGGCAGCGGCAACAATCGCTATCAGTTGCTGGACGTCGAAGACCTATGCGAGGCCATTTACCTGACGGCGACCCTGCCGTGCGATCAGGTCAACGACACGTTTAACATCGGCGCGACCGAGTTCACCACCATGCGCGAGGACTATCAGGCCGTGCTCGATTACGCCGGTTACAACAAGCGCATCGTGCCTTTCCCCGAAGGGCCGGTCATTCTGGCGCTGAAGGTGCTGGAGGCGTTGAAGCTGTCGCCGCTGTACGCCTGGGTCTATGAAACGGCGGGCAAAGACTCGTTTGTTTCGACCGAGAAAGCGGAACGGGTGCTCGGCTTTAAGCCGCGTTATTCCAACAAGGAAGCGCTGATCCGCAACTACCAGTGGTATCTGGACAACCTGCCGCAGTTTGAGGGGCAGTCAGGCGTGTCGCATCGCGTGCCGTGGAATCAGGGCGCGCTCAAGCTGGCCAAGCTGTTCTTCTGATCTGATCGCGCCGCTTTCGCCACCATCTCGCCGCCAGACCGCCGGCCGCGATCACAATGACATAGCCGAGCGCGAGCAGCAGCGGCAAATACTGGCGCAGCAGCGCTCTCCGGCTGACCGGCCCGCCGCCGCAGGCTGCCTGTGGGTCGCTAGCCGACATGCCGGTATGCAGCGCCAGCAGATCGCCGTTTTCGGCGTCGAGGAACATGATTGCGACTTTGCCGAAGCGTGCCTCGTCTCCGGCATCCAGATCAGCCAGCGCCAGCCACGCCAGCCGCTCTCCGGCTTGGGGAAAGTTTGCGCGGACCAGCGCCGGTCCTTGGTCGAGCGCGTAGTCCCCATCGGGCAGCGCGTAGTATTCGGCGGCGACGCGATTGGCTCGTTCGCGGGCAGCGCCGGCGTCGAGCGCGGCGGTTTCAGAGACAAAACGACCCCGGTAAACGCGCAGCGCGCTCAGCGCCCCACACGCGCCGGGAACGGCCTCCGGGTGCTTTGGATCGAGCCATGCGGGCGTGCCTGAGAACCAGATGGGCGCTTGTTCGTAGACGAACCACCCTGCCAGCAGCAACGCGGGCAGGAACAGCAGCGCGGCGATCAGCGGTTTTGAGCGTGGAATTGCATTCATCAATACGGGCCTGCGTGAAGGGCGGCAACATCAGCGGCGCATACCATACCACGGTTCGCCTTGCGAGTCGCAGAGGATTTCGCGAGTGGCCGCGCATCCGGGCATGTCATGGCCGGATGCGCGCGGATGGCGTCGTCATGCGCGCATGAATTCGCTGTATAACGGCTGCTTGGGCTGGTCGTTCTGGTCGACCAGACCGTAGCCGTTGTGCATCGTATCCGCCCAGGCATACCAGATGGCCGCGGCCACCTTGTCGGCAAAGTGCAGCTTAAGCTCGCGCAGAAAGGCGACCGCGTATTTGGCGACATCCTCCGCCGGTTCGTTCGGCACGTCCAGAACGCCGAACTCCGTGATCCAGACCGGCGCGTCCATCACCTGACTGTAAATCCGCACGACCGGGCCGATGCTGCCGAAGTGGCTGTAACGGTCGACGCCGCCGGGCGCGCCCAGCCCGTAAGCGTGGAAAGCGATGCCATCGGGCCGGATACCGGACGGCATGTATTGCAGTGTGACGCGCGCGTAGGACGGACCTGCTGCCGCGCCGCTGATATGCCCGCCCGTAATGATCTTGACGCTCTTATCGACCGAGCGAATGGCTTTGATCGCTTCCGTCAGAAGGCGGGCATACGTGCCGGGCGAAAGCGGGACGGCAGCATGCGCCAGATGCGGCGGCGTATCCTGTTCGTTCCAGATCTGGTACGCGCCGATCAGATCAGTGCCCGCATAGCGCCGGGCGACTTCAAGACAGGCGTTGCCGAAGTCGCGGATGAAGCGGTTCCACTTCTCATCGTCCATCTGGTGCCAGTTATAGCCCGCGCCTTCACCGTAGGTCTGGTGGCCGAGCACCACGATCGGCCGCGCGCCGACGTTGGAATAGCGTTCCAGATAGGGCCGGTAGAGCCGGTCGGCCATGTCGAAATCGACCGAGCCGCGTCCCTGCGACACGTCGTAGGCAAAGCGTACCCAGCCTAGCCCTTTGACTCGCTCCGGCGCAGGACGGCCAAGCTGGTGCTGGATATCGAGATTAACGCCGGTGATGTTGCCTGTGTTCGAGACGTCGAGCCCCTGCGCCGCGAGGAACCATGCGGCGGCAAAGCCCTGTATGCCGAGGGGCGTGCGAATGCGAATCCACTGGTCTTCCTGCCCCACCTTTTCCAGCGTGTAGCCGTGCAGCTCCATCGTTTCCAGATTGTCGAACAGGTAAACCTGACCTCTGGCGGGGAACTGCACGCCGGGGCGCTCGCGCACGCGCACACCGTCGGCGGTTGGGCGCAGGCGCAGGCCGTCCCAGTAAATCAGCGGCGTCGGGTCGATGATGTCGGGCAGCAGGTAACCTTTCAGGCCGCTGCCGGGCCGCTGTAGAACCAGCTTGAACGGCCCGTTGGCCTCGCCGATGAAGTCTCCCTGCGTGACGACCTGACCGCGCTGCACGGCGATTGAACGCAGGTTGGTATAGGTGATCAGGTAGGCCTGATCCTTGAACGTCGTGATGACCTGAACGTACTTGCCATAACCGGCCACGCCGCTGGAATCGGTCACGACCGCGCCAACCGTCCCGTTGGTGACGGAGCGTACGGCGGTTCCCTGCGCCGCGTTGATCGTGATGCCTTCGTTCCGGCGTCCCTGTTCGTCCTCGGCGTTGAAGCGCTGCACGATACGCGCCGGGCGATAGTCCGTCGGCCAGCCGATGACGAAACGGTCATGCAGGTGGCTGCCGTTGTTGATCGTTTCGCCAAAGCGGTCGCGTTTCTGAATGCGCTCGTTCAGGATGGCCTCAAGCTCCTGAGGCGTGTTGGCCATGAGCAGGTCTACGCGCACGACGCTTGGATAGATTCGCCGGATGTGTTCCAGCGCGTTGTCGTTCAGCCAGACATTGCGCGTTTGCACGGCGGAGACGTTGCGGAAGCGATTCAGGTCATAGCCGGCGGGCGTGCGGACGATAACCACGCGCTCAAACGCTTTGGTATACGGTTCGACAGCGCGGAACCAGTCCGAAAAGTTTTGATCGGGCAAAACGAGCGCGTGAGAAATCGGTACAGCCATCAACCATTCTCCTGCCGTGCAGTCAGCCGGCCGCCCGCTAGAAATTGCGACGCTCACGCGAGCGTCAGTACCAAACCTTTATAATAACATGACGCGACGATTTTGTTTGCAAAATCAAACGCCATCCGGCCTTTCACGGTCTGGCAGGCAGACGTCGTGTCATGATTGAGACAGGGTTAAGTGTACTGGAAATTGGCGCGCGTGTTTTGTTCCACTCCGGGGCGCGCGTATAATCCGCGTGGGAATGCAAAGACGGCGGTTCGATGTTTACTCGCGTGCGATGGCAGCCCCGGGACTGGCTGATGGTAACCGCTCGGACAAAGATGGCGCATGACAGACGAGTTGCTTGGTAAGAAAATCGGCGGTTACGAGATCACGGACGTCATCGGGCGCGGCGGCATGGCGACCGTCTATCGCGCGTATCAGGTGTCGATGAATCGCGTCGTGGCGTTGAAGGTGCTGCCGCGCCATCTGGCCAACGACGACACCTATCTTCAGCGCTTTCACCGCGAGGTCAAAATCGCGTCCCAGCTTGAGCACCGCAATATCGTTCCGGTGCATGACTATGGCGAATACGAAGGCCAGCCGTACATCGTCATGCGCTATCTGCCCGGCGGCTCGGTCGATGACCTGCTGAAGAACGGCCCGCTTGCGCTGGAACAGATCATCGAACTCCTCGACCAGATCGCCCCGGCGCTGGACTATGCTCACGGCAAAGGCGTGCTGCACCGCGACCTCAAGCCGAGCAATGTGCTCATAGATGATAACGGCGGCGCGTATCTGACCGATTTCGGTATCGCGCGCATCCTCGGCGAAACCAGCAGCGTCGTGACCACGCAGGGCGTCGTCGGAACGCCCAGCTATATGAGTCCCGAACAGGCGCAGGGGCAGCCGCTTGACCCGCGCAGCGACCTTTACGCGCTCGGCGTGATGCTGTTCGAGATGGCGACCGGACGACGGCCTTTCGAGAGCGACACGCCTTACAGTATCGCCGTCATGCAGGTTACCACCACACCGCCATCGCCGCGCAGCATCAATCCTGCCATCAGCAGGCCGGTGGAACAGGTCATCCTCAAGGCGCTCAAAAAGCGACGAGACGAGCGTTTTTCCAGCGCCGCCGAGATGCTCGAAGCCTTGAAGGAAGCTGCCAGCGTCGGAAACGTGGATCTGGCGGACACGCAACCCGGATTCGCCATCGGCCCGACTGAACCGGTCGTCCCACCTGCCGGGAGATTCCCGGAACCGCCGCGAATGCCAACGCCACCGCAAGCTCCGCCCTCGACAGGCTCCGGTTCAATGCCCCGCCTGCCACGCGTGCGGCGGCGCAGACGCCCCAACAACATGCTGGTTGGCACGTTCATCGGCGGGCTGGTTGGCTGCGGCCTGCTGGCGCTGCTGATTGCCCTCATCCTGTTGCTGATACAGCAGACGTCGGAGCGCGAGCTGGCGGCCACGGCATCGGCGGAAGCGGCAGAGTCTGCCAGACGCTCCGGCGCGGACGCCGCTGCCATCCGCACGACGCCTGTTCCCAGCGACAACGAAACCGGAGCGGCCGGAGGCACAGGGGTGACCGGCGCGCTTCTCTACTTTGCCGAACGCGATGGCAACTTCGATATTTACCGGCTCGATCTGGCGACCGGAGAAGAGCAACGGCTGACGACTCACCCGGCGGCAGATGTGTACCCGATGATGTCGCCGGATGGCGGGCAGATCGCCTTCCAGTCAGACCGCGACAACAGTTTCGACCTGTTCGTGATGGATGCCGGGGGCGCGAACCAGCGCCGCGTGCTGCGAACGTCGCTGCTCGAACGCATGCCCGCCTGGAGTCCCGACGGCGAGTTGCTTGCTTTTTCGATGGACGCGCGCGGCGATGGCAATCACGACCTGTATACCATCCGGCCGGGCGGCGGCGAATTACAGCTTTTGCTGAGCAACGGCCGGCGGAATAGCCATCCGCGCTGGAGCCCGGACGGCCGCTACATCGTGTTC
>QGUR01000306.1 GCA_003242205.1 Chloroflexota bacterium
TCGCTGCGAAACCGCTACCACCTGAGCCACACCGACTACGTTAACAGCGGTTATCCTGACATTAGCTGGCATGGCACCGAGCCGTGGCAGCCGGACTGGTCGGAATATAGCCGGACGCTGGCGTTCATGCTATGTGGCAGGCACGCGCGCGGCGGCACACAAACCGATGACTATATTTATGTCGCGATGAATATGTACTGGGATTCGGTCTGGTTCCATCTGCCACAACTGCCCGCAGACCTGAGCTGGCATGTGGCAGTGAACACCGGCATGCCATCCCCCGAAGATATTTTCCCAACCGGGCAGGAGCCGCGGTTGGCCGACCAGACGAGTATGCTTCTGGGGCCGCGCAGCGTCGCGGTGCTTGTGGGAAAGTAAGTAGCGGTTTTTCAACGAGGAGAACACTGTCATGGCCTTTCAGGCAAATCTAGAACTGCTTCCGAATATCGCCAAGATCACGATCTCGGGCGAGTTGGACGCGAGCGTCGCGCCCGCGTTTCGTGAGCGTATTGAGGAAGCTGCGGAAGCATCGCCCAAGCGCCTCGTGCTGGTGATGAACGACCTCGAGTACATGTCGAGCGCCGGCCTGCGCGTGCTGGTTTTTGCCAAGCAGAAGATGGGCGCCGGCATCGATATCTATGTCGTGGGGGCGCAGCCGCAGGTGGTCGAGCCCATTCGCCAGACCGGATTCCACCACAGCGTCGTCATGCTCGATAGCTATGACGCCGAGCGCATCGAAAACGTCTAGCTTCGGCTGAATCGATAGCCGCTGTTCGGAGAACGCCCGGCGTAGTCTCGACGCGGCGTTCTCCGTCAGGGCTACTGGCTATTCACCCTTTATCCGCGATTACGATGGAATTGCGAAACCTAATATGGCCGATTACGAGACGAATAGCCTGGTTTTCCCGGCGAGCAAAGAGTATCTGGGAGAAACCTTGAGCCAGTTACGCCAGTACGTCACTGAAGTCGCTGAGCGGGCTGGCCTGGAAAAGGCGACGATGCACCGGCTTCGGCTGGCAATTGATGAAATAGCCACCAATATCATTGTTTACGGCTACGCGGATCGAGGTGAAGGCGAGATACGTGTTACGACCAGCATAGATGACGAGTTTGTCACCATTTCGCTGGAAGATACAGGCATCCCGTTTGATCCGACACAGCGTGAAATGCCGGACAACTTCGATGACCCGCTGGAAGAGCGTGAAATCGGCGGGCTGGGGATTTACCTCGCCATCAATGGCGTCGATGATTTTCGATACGAACGGGTTGGTGAATGCAACCGCAACCATTTCACCGTGAGGCGTTAGCTCTGGGGAATTGAAGGTTACTCGATGGATCGTCAGGTAAGCGCAGTCATAGTAGATGAAAACGCTGAACGCCGGACGCGCGTCAGCGGGCATTTGATTCAGCGAGGGTATGATGTGCGCGTCGTGTCCAGCGCGCAGGCGGGTCTTGATGCCTTGCGCCAGCAGCCCGCGCAACTCGTCCTCATGAGCGTCAATGTCGCTGGCGACGACGGCGTGGAAGCGCTGGCGCGCATCAAGGCAAACACGAACGGTGATGTTGCTTCGGTGATCGTTATGGCTGCGCCTTCCGAAATGGACAAGGTGATCACGGCCATACATCGCGGGGCCGACGACTATATGCTCGATCCCTGCAGTCCGGAACTCCTTGACGCGCAACTGGCGATCAACCTCGAGCGCAAGTACATGCGCGACCAGCAGTACGCACGTATGCGTACTGTTGAAAAGCTCGCTCAGTGCCAGCGCGTTGGGTTTACGCTGAACACTGCGCTTTCGACAGAGTCGAATCTTGAGATTCTCCTGCAAAACATCCTGCGCGAGACGATGGTGCTCTGTAACGCAGGCGCGGGGGCTGTCTACACGCGCAGCGAGAATGACGTGCTGCGTATGGTGGCGTTTCTGCGGCGCGACGAGCAGAACCCGATGGAGTTCATCGCGCTTGACTCCATCCCCTATCCTCAGGTGTCGATGTTCGATCCCGATACCGGAGAGGCGGTCAAGAACAATGTGATCGCCGATGTGGCGCATAACGCCCAGACCATCGCCATCGACGACATCTACGAATCGCAGGATTATGACTTTTCGGCGTTGATCGAGTTTGACCGGATAAATAATCTGCGCTGCCAATCGTGCCTTGTCGTGCCGTTGATGAAGGACGGTTCGGGGCATGTCATGGGCGTGCTGCAGTTGTTCAACGCCGAAGACGATCAGGGGCGCGTCGTGCCGTTCGACAGTGACAGCCGGCTGGTTGCGGAATCGCTTGCCATGCAGGCGGCGGTTGTGATCAACAACCATATGCTTCTTCAGGAGCGCGAGATGTTGGCGAAGCTGGAAAACGACATCCACATCGGGCGGCGTATCCAGAGCAACTTTTTGCCCAGCTATATGCCCAAGGTGAAAGGGCTGGAAATTTCCGCGCGCTTTCGGCCCGCGCGCGAAGTCGCCGGCGACTTTTACGACGTCTTTTTCATGATGAACAAACGGCGCGTCGGCTTCCTGATCGCCGATGTGACGGACAAGGGCGTCGGCGCGGCGCTGTTCATGTCGCTGACTCGCAGCCTGTTACGCGCTTTCGCCATGCAGACCTACAACATCAACTGGGCCGAATCGCTGTTTGACGATGGGCCATCCGGCGGCCGTTCCGGCTCCAGCCGGCTGGCGATCTCTGCCAATGCGTTGCGAACGGCGGTGGTGAATACGAACGAATACATCACCGAACATCATCTTGAACTCAATATGTTCGCGACGCTGTTCTTCGGGATGCTCGATCCACATTCCGGCAGTCTGATGTATATCAACGGCGGGCACTGTCCGCCGCTGGTGATCGGTTCGAACGGCATCATTAAGGAACGTCTGGAGCCGACCGGCCCCGCAGTGGGTATGTTCCCCGGCGCTGATTTCGAAATCATGGAAACTCAGCTTGAGCGCGGCGATTTTCTGCTGTGTTATACCGACGGCGTGACCGACGCGCGCGATCCTTCGGGCAAGTTCTACGCCGAAACCGGCTTGCTGAATTTCATCGAGTCTGCGCCGTTGACGACCGCGCAGGACCTGCTGGATCGGCTGGATCTTGCTTTGCGCGATCACATTCGGGAAGCAGTACAGTTCGACGACATCACGATGCTCGCGCTGCGACGCGAGTAACGCTAACCTGCGCCGCCGCGACCCGGCGGCCCAGTACGTCAACGGGGGAAGCGATGCATATAGACCTGACTGTAAACGGGCAGGCGCGGCAGGCTGATGTGGAGCCGCGGCTGCTGCTGGTTGATCTGCTGCGCGACGAGTTTGGTCTGACCGGGGCTAAGGTTGGCTGCGATACCGGGCAGTGCGGTAGCTGCGTCGTGTTGGTGGACGGCGTCTCGGTCAAGAGTTGCGCCATGCTTGCCGTTCAGGCGGATGGCGCGAACATCACGACCGTGGAAGGCCTTTCCGAAGCCGGGCGTCTCACGCCGCTGCAGGCGGCTTTCCAAACGATGCACGCCGTGCAGTGCGGTTTCTGCACGCCCGGCATGATCGTGTCGCTGTCCGACCTGCTGAAGCGCAATCCGGACCCTACCGAAGAGGAGGTCCGTTTGTGGCTTGAAGGCCATCTGTGCCGTTGCACGGGCTATGAGAACGTTGTGCGGGCGGTTGAAGCTGCTCGCCAGATAGGGAAGAGTCCCGCGCATATTCTGGCGGATACGCCGCTGAAGCAGTTGTACGAGCGTCAGGTAGCTTATCTGGAGGCCAGCGATTTTGATGCGCTGGTCGAAAACAACTATCACGAAGACGCGATCCTGACGAGCTTCGACGGTATTTATACAGGGCGCGACGCGCTTCGCGAATATTTCCGCAACCGCGCACAGTCGCAGGGGCAGATTGATTTCCTGTCGACCGAGAAATATGTCGAAAGCGACGGCGCGTTCTACTATGAAGCCCTCGTGCGCTCGGCTGAGGGCGTCCGCAAGATCTATAACGGCTGCGTTGTTCGGGATGGCAAAATTACGCATCATTTCGAGGGGGCAAAATGACAGCACAACCGGCCGACCGCGTGACCATAGAGTACGATCCGAATAGTACCGTGCGTATCGTTGTTGATACGCCCATGAAACGCTTTTATCAGGAACAGGTCGAATACCTGAACGCGGGTGATTTTGAAGGCCTGGTCAACAACCACTACCATGAGGACGCAGTCCTGCTTTCCGCGGAGCGGGTTGTTCGCGGCCATGACGCGCTGAAGCGGCATTATGCCAAATATACGGGGCTGATGGCGTTTCTGGAGGTCGTATCCACCGATAAGTGGATCGAAAGCGAGACGACGTTCGCCTTTGAAGCGACTGCCCGCACGCAGTGGGGCATCAGCCGCGTACATGATGCGTTTTTACTGCGTGACGGCAAGATTGCAGTTCATTTTACCGGCGGCATTCCGCTGCTTCGCTAACTACGGGATAGGCGTTTATGAACGGACACGTTTTTGGAGCTCCTGTCAAGCGGCGTGAAGACCCGGCAATGCTGCAGGGACATGCCGATTTTGTCGCCGATCTTCAGTTGCCGAACATGGCGTACATGGAGATTCTCCGCAGCCCGCACGCTCACGCGATTATCAAGTCGATTGATACGTCGGTAGCGGAGAAAATGCCGGGCGTCATCAAGATCATCACCGGCAAAGACCTCATCGGGCGCATGAAGCCGCTGCCGTGTGTCTGGATACCGGGCGGCACGGAAAGCCACTTCCCCGAACACCCGCAGGATATTCCCGGCGCGGGCATGGCGCTGCAGGCCGACCGCGTGCGCTTCATCGGCGATGGCGTTGCGGCGGTCGTCGCCGAAACGCGCTATCAGGCGGTGGATGCGATGAATGCCATTCGCGTCGAGTATGAGGTTCTGCCCGCGGTTGTGGAGGCTGATGAGGCCATTCAGGAAGGCGCGCCGCAACTTCATGATGCCGTGCCACATAACCTCAACGCCTACTGGACGTGTGGTAACGCCGAGGCGACCGACGCCGCTATCGCCGAGGCGGAAGTCGTCGTTAGCATCGACATTGTCAACCAGCGCACCCTCAACAGCCCGCTAGAACCGCGCGGCGCGCTGGCGACATACGATCCGATCACGGGCGAGTATGTACTGTATGCCAGCACGCAGTCACCGCACAACCATCGCCTGATGCTGTGCTACTACATGCTCGATATTCCGCTGAACAAGCTGCGCGTCATCGCGCCGAATGTCGGCGGTAGCTTTGGAACCAAGGGGTACATTTATCCTGACATGCCGCTGGCG
>QGUR01000021.1 GCA_003242205.1 Chloroflexota bacterium
CGGACTTTACCGGAACGACGTGGCGCTTGGGCTGGCCTGTTGTGTCTTTCCACTGCTGATCGCCTATAACGCGGTTATCTGGCCGATGCTGGCGCTGGCAGTCGCGCGGTATACCGACAGGCGCGAGGTCGGCGTTTTCTTCGAGTTTGGGCCGCTGCTGGAAACGGCGCGCAGGCAGAGTGACGCGACCATTCAGTTCCTGCTCGCCTCGATTCTGGCGAATGTTGTCCTGTTGTTGTTTGCTGTCATTCCGTGCGCGGGTTGGGTGATGGCTCCCGCGTTGCTCGTTCCCGTACACGGTTATTTAATGGGTGAGTACGCGGCGCGGGCGCTGGGCAGACCGCCGGGCGATCCGCGCCCCGTGCGTTCGCCGGCGCATTTGCGCCGCCGCTGAGGAAAAACAGTCATGGAATGGTTGAACGAACCGCGATCATGGCGCTATGAAGGTGACGCGCTGGTCATCACGTCGGACGCGCAAACCGATTTCTGGCGCAAAACGCATTACGGCTTCATCCGCGATAACGGCCACTTTTTCGGCAAACGCGTGGAGGGCGATTTCACCGCGCAGGTGAAAGTGATCGGCCAGTACACTACATTGTACGATCAGGCGGGCCTGATGGTGCGGCAGGATGAAACCTGCTGGATGAAAACCGGCATTGAATACGTCGATGGTGTGCAGTATGTCAGCGCGGTTGTCACGCGCGATTATTCGGATTGGTCGGTCAGCCCTCTGCGCGAAAGCCCTGAGGCATTGTGGATTCGCGTCCGGCGTGAAGGCGGCTCGCTCGAAGTCCATTACTCACTGGATGGCGCGGATTTCACG
The DNA here is from genome assembly GCA_003242205.1 of Chloroflexota bacterium. GTDB lineage: Bacteria > Chloroflexota > Anaerolineae > Aggregatilineales > Phototrophicaceae > ZC4RG36. The sequence continues at coordinate 824 of QGUR01000021.1, forward strand.
CTGCTGCGCGTGACGTACCTGACGCCCGACCCGGTTCAGGTCGGCGTGATGCTCGCTTCGCCGCAGGGCGAGGGGTTTGTCGCGCGGTTTGAAGGTCTGGAAATTCGCCCCTAACTCCCGCCGGTTGAATTGATGACCTGCCCGGTGATCCAGCGCGCGTCGTCGGTGCAAAGCCAGGCGATCAACCGGGCGGCGTCATCCGGTTCGCCCCAGCGTCCCTGTGGTGAAGCCTCGGCGACGATTCGGTAGAGTTCTTCCCCGGCATACCCGGTATCCGTCGCGCCCGGATTGACGGTATTGACCGTAATACCACGCCGTACAAGCGCTTCGGACAGGCTGCGCGTCAGCCCATGCAGGGCGGCCTTGGAAGCGACATAGGCCAATTCTCCCGGCATTGGCCCTTCGTGCTGGCCCGACGTCATCAGAATGACGCGCCCACCCGTACGCCCGTCGTGCTGCGCCGCAAACGCCTGCACGAGCAGCAGCGTGGCCCGCACGTTCACGCTCAGGTGGCGGTCGATTTCGGCGGCCTCCAGTTCGCCCACGCCGCCGTATGTGCTGTAGGCATGATTGGCGATCAGAATATCGATATGCCCGAACGCGGCGGTGGCGGCATCGAGCACGGTTTGGGGCGCTGCCGGGTCTTCAAAATCGGCCGTCAGGTGTTCAACGCGCCGTCCGCTTTGCCGAAGCGCGTGCACGAGCGTGTCCGGGCCATCCGGGTCCGCGCCCCAGGGCTGCGCGGCGTCATAGGGGGCGTATGATTGAACAAACAAATCGGCGCCCGCCTGTGCCAACCGCGTGGCAATGGCATAGCCGATACCTTTGCGCCTGCTGACGCCGGTGACGATGGCAACGCGCCCGCGCAGAGCGTCGGGCCGGAGGGCGAAGTCGGGTCGTGTCATCTGATCAGATCCCGTAAGTTTTATTCATCTTGCCGTGACTGGCGATCAATAACCTATGGGGCGGTTCAGGGCGCTCCGGCATACGAAACCTGCCAGACGTGCCCGTAGATGTAATCGGCCACCACCAGCGAGCCATCCGGCGCAATGGCGACGTCAATCGGGCGTATCAGTCCGGTTACAAACGGCTCAGGAGTATAGCCTGCCGCTGCCGGATTTCGCGGCACGCGCTTTGGATCGACACGCACGACGCGCTGGCCATCGCGCACGCTGTTCCAGAGCGTGACGAACAGGCTGTCGAAATAATTCTCCGGGAACTGGGTGGCGGTATAGGCGACAAGACCGCGTGGCAGGCTGTGGTCGCGCAGCGGCAGCAGGTCGTCCTCAATCGTCAGGTTTGGCGGGCGCGGCGGGCAGTTGTCGCAGCCGCGCTCCCGATAGTAGGGCCAGCCATAGTGCCGGCCTTCGTTTACGGCCAGCAACCTGTCGCCCGGCCCCAGAAAAATGCCGGTGTCGCTGGCATACATTTGCCCATCGCTGGTAAACGTCAAATCGTAGGGGTTGCGGATGCCTCTGGCAAAGACTTCGATTTCACCGGTATGTGGATGAATGCGTAGAATGGTCGCTTCGTAGTCGGCGACTTCGGCGTACGGCGACGCGGGGCCGGGCGGCGGCTCGGCCTGATCGGTGGTCGATCCGACGCCGAGATAGAGATAGCCATCCGGCCCAAAGGCAAGGCCATTTGGCTGGTTGTCGACCAGAGTCAGGCAGCAGGGCAGATCGGTGACGACCGGCTCAGGTTCGCCACCGCCGGGGGGCACGCGCCAGACGCCGCCGCCAGCTTCCAGCGTCTGGCGCGCGCTGACGTACAGGACATCGCTGCCCGGCTGGAAAGCCAGCCCGACCGGCGAAACCAGATCGCCGCTGTAGCGTTCGGCGCTTCCGTCGGTGTTCAGTCGATAGACCGCGCCGTTACGCGTGCCGTTTTCCAGCACCGTGGCATAAAGCAGGCCATCGCGGCCATAGGTGATTTGCATCGGCTGTCCCGGCAGGCGACCCACGTGCGCCAGCCGGAATCCGGCCGGAACCCGGATGCGCTGCAGGAAGCCCTCGATATCATCTTCACACGGGAAATCCTCACAACTCCAGCCAGACGTCGCGCTTAGCGGAGCGGAAGCCGGAGCGATTGCCGGCGGCGCGCCATCCGGGGATGCGGGAGTTAGCGTCTGAATGCCGGGCGTCGGCTCAGAGGTTGGCGTCCCGGTCGCCGTAGGCGTCGCGGGCGGCGTGTTGGTCGGCGGCAGGGTTGCCGTCGCCGTGGGTGTCGGCGTGTAGACCGGCGCGTTGTTCTGTCTGGGGATCTCGGTCGCGCGAAAAACGGTTGGGGCGGGCTGCGGCGCGCAGGCCGTCATGATCAGGGCGGCGCAGATTGCCAGCCAGACGGGATAACGGATAATGCGTTGGGGCACGATGCGATGATCTGGCTCCATGAACGAAAACGCCCGCGATTATACACGGGCGTTGTGCGATTTCGATCCCCGGCGTCTAGTGAGTCATGTGGAAACTGGTATCGCTCAGGTGCTTGATCGCCTCAAAGGCGGCGTCCTGCACGATGCTGAACTCGTCGCCCAGCGCCTCGGCGAGTGGCTCAACAGCGCGCTTCTCACCGAGCTGGCCCAGCGCCACGCAGGCGGCGCGGCGCACCCACTCGTGCTCGTCGGACAGCGCGGCAATGACCGGATCGACGGCGCGCGGATCGCCCAGACGGCCAAGCGCTTCAATGGCGACCTCGCGCACGGCGTCCGACGGGCTGCTGAGACACGGCAGCAAGGGCGTTACGGCGCGCAGATCGCCGATATATCCCAGCGCTTCGGCGGCAGCGGCCTGCATCGTTAGCGTATCTTCCGCCAGCCGGTTGATGAGCATGTCCACGGCGCGCGTGTCTCGCGTGCGGCCAAGCAGGCGCACGATGAATGCCTGCTGCTGTTCATCCAGTATTTCTTCTTCCAGCGCCGCCGCCAGCCGGTCGGCCAGCGGTATGTCTCCCGGCGTTATCATGTCGAGCAGACCGCTTCGCAGGCGCTGGCCGATGCCGAGTTTCAGCAAATCCCAGACGCGGCTGTCCGGATCGCTCAGCAGCAGATCGACCAGCGCGTGAGCCGCGCTTGGATCGCCCAGTTTGATCAGTCCCGACAGCGCGGCGTATTGCACTTTCGCGTTGTCGTCCGGCAGCGCGTCGATGAGCGGCGCGACCGCCCGCCTGTCGTTCGATGCGCCCAGCTTCTGGGCTGCTTCAAAACGCACAGCCGGATCGGCATGATTCAGAAGCTGGATCGTTTCTTCAAGCATCACTTTCACCTGTGAGAATGTCTGAACTGTCGGAACGTATGACCGAGGAAGCCTATAATAGGCCCGCAACATGAGAAAAGCGCCGGATGCGCGTTAAAACCGCGTAAACATCACGCCGCGCCGTTCACTTCAGCTCGTCGGTATCCAGAATGATGGTGACCGGGCCGTCATTGATGATCTCGACCGTCATCATCGCGCCAAAGACGCCCGTTTCCACACGCTGGATACCCTCTGCTTTCAGGCGCTCGGCATAACAGTCGACCAGCGGCGCAGCCAGCTCAGGCGGGGCCGCGTGGATGAAGCTGGGGCGCCGGCCCTTGCGCGCGTCAGCATACAGCGTGAACTGGGAGACCACGAGTACGCCCGCGCCGACTTCCAGCGCCGAGCGATTCATTTTGCCTTCGTCGTCTTCAAAGACGCGCAGGTTGGCGGTTTTTCGGGCCAGCAATTCGGCTTCAGCCTGTGTGTCCGCGTGCGTCACGCCTACCAGCGCGACAAATCCCAGATCGACTGCGCCCGTGACGCGCCCGTCGACGGTCACGCTGCCGCGCCGCACGCGCTGTAAAACAACTCTCATCGGAATATGCGCCTGTTGGATGGTTCGGAAGCCTCTGCCTGTTTTCGTTCCGGCAGGGCGGTGCAAGCGCCCTATTGTGCCGGAAAGTCGCGGCGCGGGCAAGCGAGATTCCACTTGGCGGCGTGAGGGCTGCCCGGTTCAGAACGTATCGAAGCGTTCGGGTGGCTCGTAATAGATGCCTTCGACCTTTTGCAGCGTCTGGAGGTGTTCCTGCCAGTGGAAGAGGAAACAGACCTGAACGGCGCGTTCTACGGTGATGTACTCGCCGATCGTCGGGTCATAGACCGGACAGGTGAACCTGTCCATCGGCAGCCGCCGGATGAAATCGGCGATACGTTTTTCGTGGGCATAGATGCCACGAATGGTCGTTTCTGTCAGCCGGTTCTGGAAGATGCGGGCCGAGAGGGCGTTGAAGCCGTGCAGCAGTGCGGAGGGAATAGGGGGGCGGACGCCGGCCAGCGCCCACTGGATTGCCCAGAACGATATACGGTCGACCAGATACAGATGGGCGAGCATCGCCGCGAGCGACCAGCCGTGATAGCGTGGTTCGTAGCGCCGCGCTTCAGGAACGGTTTCGGCCATCTGGATGACGGCGCGACGCACGCGGCGTATATCGTCGATTAACTCCAGCCGTTCCTGGTCTCCATCAAGGTAACGGTAGTTTCTGACCAGATTTTTCATTCGACGCGGTTCCACACCTGCATCATTGACTCTGATGTTACGCCGTTCGATCCGACGCGTCAACCAGTGCGTGTCTTGCGGGTTGCCACCCCTCCTGTACAATTACTTGCAATAGGAGAACTTTCATGGCTGATAGCCTTTTTGATAGCCGTTACCGCTACGATTCCATTTATCCGCGAGGGCGTTCTGGCGAAACCCTGCGCGCCGTGGATACGCACGACAACGACCGCCCCGTGGTCATCAAGCGGCCCGCACCCAATGACGCGCCGCCGATCCGCGCTGGTCAGGAAGTCAGTATCCTCAATGAGCGCAAGGCGCTGAGCCGTCTGGCGGGCCAACCGGCGGTGACGGCGCTCCTCGGCAGTGGCCAGTTCTCGGTTGGCGGCATTCCGCACCAGTATATTGTCATGGAACGGGCGGAGGGATTGGTCGTTGCCGATCTCGTGCGCGATCTGGCTGCCCGTGGTGAACGCCTGCCCGAGCTGGAAATGCTGGTCATTCTCGACGCGCTGCTCGAGGTGCTGGCGGCGGCCCACAAACAGGACATCGTCTACAACGATGTTGACGCCAAGCATTTGTTCTGGGATCGCACGCAATACCGGCTGAAGATTATCGACTGGGGCAATGCTGTCTTTCTGGAAGGCGATGAAAGCACGCCACAGGGCATCAGCCGCCAGAGCGATATCTTTCAGGTTGGTGAGCTGCTGTACTTCATTCTCACTGGCGGTGGACGCCTCGATATTCCGCGCGACAGCCTCGATGATTTCCGCGTCGATTTTGGCCCCGATACAGCGCGCATTCACACCCGCCTGATCGGGATTGTCAGCCGCGCCGTTCATCCCAACCTGAAACTGCGCTACCAGAGCGTCGAAGAACTGCGCGCAGACCTTGCGGCTTATCGCGAGCCGCTCGAACGCGAGCGCAACGCCATCATCGGGCGGGTGACGGAACGGCTGAAGCGCGACCGCAGTAAAGACGAACTCTACAGCCTGCTGAAAGCGCTGGAACCCGCGCTGGAAATGGACCCCGGTTATCCGCCGGCCAACGAGGTTCGCCGGGAGATCATGAACCGGCTGAGCGACATCGAGGTCGATGCGGATCTGGACGCAGCGCGCATTTATCTGGAAAGCGGCAACTGGCCCCGGGCCGTCACGCTGCTCGACGAGCTGCGGACGCGGGCGCGGGGAGACAATCTGGTCATCATCACGCTCCTGCTGGAGTGGGCGAAACTCCTGCTGGACAAGGACCTGCACCCGACTCCGCCGGCGGTGCTGGACGCGATTGTCCTGCTGTTTGAACATCACGCGGCCCGCGCGGCTCACCTGTTATTGACTCAGGATGACGAGCGCACCGAGGCGCAGCAGTTATGCTGGCTGCTGGCCGAGCGCATCTCCGCGCATATCCACGATGTGCTGTTGCTGCGCCCCAATCTCTACCGGCTGGACGCGGCGCTGTATTATCTGGCGCAGGAGGGCTTGCCGCTTGGAGAGCCGCGGGCGCTGCTGGCGGAAATTCGCGCGTCGCTGGACGACATTCCGGACGCGGGTGAGATCAGCCTGATCACGTTGCGTGACCGCTATCGGGCTACGGTCGACAACCTGACCGCGCTCGGTACGCTGCTGGAAGCGGTCAACAGCACCTATAAGCTGCCGAACCGCAAGCTACCGATGTCTGCACTGGAACGGGCGCTCAATGCCGCCATGACGTTGGCCGACAACATGCATGTCATCGGCAAGCAGGCGACGGCCAGCCCGCGAGACGCGTTGGCGGCGCTCGACAGCAGCCGCAGCATCGAGCCGGAAAACCCGGTGTGGGACATGGTGGCCCACATGCTGGACAGCCTCTACGAAACGCTGGAGGCCTATCAGATTTACGTGCCGGCGGCGGACGGCTCCGATTTGGAATTGTGGCTGAACACGGCCCAGAGCGAACTGGAGCCGTATACCGAGCGTCTGTTTGACGAAATGCTGGTCAGCATCGTCAAAGGGCTGAATACCGCCGAACGCGCGTGGCGGGCCTATGCTGCTGCCGCCATTCAGGGCAACCGGGCCGGTGCGATCAATGCGCTGGCGCAGGCCGCCGACGCGGTCAACGACGCCAGCCCGACACTGGCCGGCTGGCTGAACCAGTTGCGGACGGTCATCACCAATGCGGGTTACATCGAGCGCCACGCGCTGTACGGAGGGCTGGGGCGCGCGCTGGCTGATGGCTGGGAGGCTTACGACCGCGGCCGGCTGGGCGACGCAGAGCGGCTGGGCGCACAGGCGATGGAAATTTCGCGCAATGATTCGGAGCGGTTTGCCGCTCGTCGTCTGCGCGAACTGGCCGAAACCACGCGCAGTTGGGTCGAACGCAATGGCGTCAGCGATCCCAAACGCACCCAGTCGGCGTTGACGACCATCGAACTGCTGTATACCGCCGAAGAAAATGCGACGCGCAACAACTTCAGCTCGCAAATGCCGAGCAAAGAGACGTATCTGAAAGCGATGAACAAAGGGCTGGTCGAGTTGTTCAGCCGCAACAGCACGGCCGCCGTGCGCGTCCTGTTTTTCAACTATCTGCTGCTCGGCACGCTCGACGCCCACGAAGGCGCGCTCGATGACGCCGCCTTCTGGCGCGAGGCGGCGCTGCGTACGCTGGGCGATCTGGCCGAAAAACATCCCGCCACGCGCGCGCTGGACGACCTGATCGACCGGCGGCGCGACCTTCAGGCGGCGCAGGAATTGCTGTCGCGCATCAACGGGCCGCATGCGCTGGCGACGCTCGAAAGCACGCGCCGCCGGCTGGAGGATAGCCCTCAATCGCGCTTGCTTTCGGCTTCAATCTATAGCCTGCGCGAATTACAGGCCGCCGTCCGCGATTGGTCGGATGGCGAGTTTCGCGCTGCCGGCATCAAACTGGAGAATGCGCTCAAAGCGGTTGACGAAGCGGAAACTCAGGCGTCGATCAGCCTCACCAATTATCGCGCCTGGCTGATGGATCTGATCGCGGCGGCGGCGGACCTGCATAATGTCTCGCGCCGGATGCAGCAGATCATCGACGAACTTCCTGACGAGCCGGACGAGCAAGTACGGACGACCCATCATCGTCTGGTGGATGTGACCATGCGACTGCTGGGCGAGTCGTATGCGCCCAACCTGCGCCTGTGGCGCGATACCTATGAGGCTTTTCTGGCCGCCTATACCGACCGCACCGTGCGCCGCAGCGCCCGGCTGTCCCGTTTTAACGAACTTTTCCGGTCGATGTTCATCGACCGGCACCCGGCCTATCCACTCTACCGTCACTGGTACGAGTTGACCGAACGCGCCCCTGAGTTCCCGGCTCCGCCGACGGATGAACCGACGCCGCGCCTGACCGATGCCGAGGATAGCGATCTGGAAGCGATTGGCGAACCTGCTTACGACGCCGGGCAGGTTGCGTCGCGCGGGCGGCGCAGACGTTCGGTTCCCGGCCTGCCGCTGGTGGCGATGGGGACGGTCGTCGCTCTGGCGGTGATCATCGGCGTGATCGCGCTGGCGCGCCCCGATATGCCGGTCATCCCCGGCGGGGCGGATGAAACCGAAACGCCGGAGCCGGCAACCAGTCAGGTAGAACCAACAGAAGTGGTTCAGGCGGCGGTCACCGAGGCTGTGACAGCCCCGCCGACGCCGACATCGAGTTTTATCGTCTTTACCCCCGCGCCTGATGCCAACGCCGTGGCCGAAACCCAGCCGGTCATCAATCGTGGCCTGCCGACCCGACCGCCTACGGAAGCGCCGCCAACGCCGGTTGTTCCCACCCAGACCGAGCAGCCCGTACCCGTAATTGTGGCGACCGCGACATTTACACCTGCACCGACGAATACGCCGACTCTGTCGCCGACGCCGCGCCCGACCGTGCCACCCGAAGGTCTGACCGGATCGCAGGATCTGCTGGCGGCGATCAATGGCGTCGAAAATGTGCCCTGGACGAGCGAGCAGTTTGCGTTGGCCGGTAGCGAGGTGTGGCGGCTGGGCGTCGCCTCTGTGGCTGGCGATGGCAGCGGCGATGTCGTCGTCGTGCCAGTGCCGGCGGATATGCTGGAAGAACTTTATGGCAACAACGCAGCCAGCCGGATTGCCGGTATCGAAGCCACGCTGGCGTTGACGACCTTTGAGCCGGAACTGCTGTCGCGGCAGCAGGTTTACTTTGGCGCGGTGCTGGCCAGCGCAACCGACCCAACGCAGACGATCGGCATTCAGGTCATGTTGAACCAGCCCGGCATTATCAATCTGGGCCAGCGGCAGGGCGGCGACGTGCGAATGATCAGCCAGCGGTCGGTCTCTGCGCCGGTCGTGCGCGTGCGTCTGATGCGCGACGAAGTGACGGGCGTCGTGACGACCTACTACAACAACGAGCAGCTCGGCCAGCCCGTGCTCTTTGTCGGCCCCGACGATCCGGTCGCGCCCGTGTTGTTCGTGCGTAACGGCGGCGTGATCGTGAGCGTGACCGAGTGGAAGGTCATCCTGCGCTGATGTAACGCGCCACTACGGTTGCCCCGCGCTGTCCTCGATCACCGGCCCTGAGCTTAGCAAAATCACCGTGCCGCCAGCGGCTTCGCTGCTCCGAGCGCATGGGCTGTACTCCCGCACCCGAAACGCATAACCTTCAAAACGGTTTATACTGGTTAAAGAGTAGCACGCTCTTCATCCGGTAAACATCTGTTTGGGGGGCCTGCGTGGGAGAATGGAAAAGCCGATGACGCTGACCGATTTCAACACGCTGCGTCTCGATGGCGGCAGCCTGCCGTTGGATTTCGTCAATACGGTGAGCGACCGTGTTCACCTGCTGGCGACGGAATATCTGCGTAGCTACGCCGACCTGCTGAACTGGAGCGTTTACGCGGGCGCGCTCGATGAGCAACAGGCGGAACCGTTGCGCGCTGTCGCCGCGCAGAAGCCTGACGAAGCGTGCAGGGTGCTCAAACAGGCGCTCGAACTGCGCGACCGCCTTCATACCATCTTCAGCGCTGTTGCTGCGGGCGAACGGCCGGATGAAACCGATCTGGAAGCGCTCAACGCGGTCGTGGCCGCCGCGGCTGCGCGCCGGATGCTCGTTGTGGAAGGGGACGGTTTTGCGTGGCGCTGGTCGCTTCCGGCAGACGCGCTTGAGCAAATGCTGTGGATTGTCGCCTATGAAGCGGCCGAACTTCTCGCTTCACCGTTGCGCTCGCGCGTGCGTGTTTGCCCCGCGCCGGATGGATGCGGCTGGCTGTTTCTGGACATGAGCAAGAACCGCAGCCGGCGCTGGTGCAGCATGGAGACGTGTGGCAATCAGGCCAAGGCTCGGCGGCACTACCGGCGACATAAAACGGGTACAGGTGCTCGATAATTTATCGCCCGCCTTGCGGCGCTGCGCTCTCTGAAAGCAGGGGTAGCTGGTATGCGAGGACTGGCATATTGGGGTTCTCGCGCCTGCCTGTTCGGCGGCCCGAATGCGCTGTTTTCCGGTATCATCATGGTAGCGTCACATATGAAAGAAGACGTGAAATGCCCTGGAATCCGGAGCAGTATCATAAATTCAGGGCGCAGCGGGCCGCGCCGTTTGAAGACCTCGTCAAACTCATACGGGTTCGCCCCGGAATGCGCGCCATCGACCTTGGCTGTGGCACGGGCGAGTTGACCGCCCGGCTGGCCGACCTGCTGCCGGACAGCGACGTTCTTGGGCTGGATAGCTCGGCGGAGATGCTCGGCCGGGCTGAGGCGTTTGTTCGACCCGGCCTGCGCTTTGAGCAAGGAACGATTGAGAGCGTCGCGGGGGAGTGGGACCTGATTTTCTCACATGCCGCGCTCCAGTGGGTGGACGATCACCAGACGCTGATATCACGGTTGTTCGGCCTGTTAAAGCCTGGGGGCCAGCTTGTGGTCCAGATGCCATCCAACCACACCCACTACAGCCATCAGGTCGTTCGGGAACTGGCGGCGCAGGAACCTTTCGCCACGGCGCTCGGCGGCTGGTCGCGTTCAGCGCCTGTGCTGCCGATTGACGCCTACGCCGAACTGCTCTTCGCCTGCGGCGGCGAGGACATCACCGTATTTGAGAAGATTTATCCACATATCCTGCCAGACGCCGATGCCATTGCCGAGTGGACATCTGGCACGCTGCTGGTTCCGTATATGGAGCGGCTACCATCCGCGCTGCACGCGGCCTTTATGGATGCCTACCGAACGCGGCTACGCGCCCGCTGGCCTCAAGGCCCGGTTTTCTACGGTTTCCGGCGGACGCTGTTTGCAGCGATCGCCCCGCAGGGAGAATAACCATGCTCACCGTTTCTTCTGACCGCCTGCTGTTGATGGCCTGCAGCGCGCAGGTGGCTCGTGCTGCGTTCAATGGCCGGCGTCATGCCGAAGTGCTGATCCGGTACCGGGTTCACCCGGATTGGCCAAGTGCGGAAATTCACGGTTATTTGCCTGTCTATGCCCGGCAGGTCGAAAATGACCCTGCGTTAATCGGCTGGGGCGTCTGGATGATTATCCATGTCGCCGATCAGGTGGTCATCGGCGATGTCGGTTTCAAAGGCCGGCCCAACGCGCGCGGCGCGGTCGATATTGGATATGGCATCGTTCCGGAATATCGCCGTCAGGGTTTCGGCTTCGAGGCGGCGCGCGCGCTTCGGGACTGGGCTTTCGAGCAACCGGGCGTGCAGCGGTTGACCGCCGATTGTCGCCCCGATAACGTTGGTTCGATTCGCATTCTGGAAAAGCTGGGCCTGCAACGCATCGGCGTGTCGAACGGCGGGTTGTTGCTCTGGGAACTGGCGAAGGAAGCCTGAGTGTGGCGGAGAGCACAGCGGTGACGATCAGCCGGTTACATCATGTTCAGATCACCATTCCGCCGGGCCAGGAAGCGGCGGCGCGCGCGTTTTACTGCGGGCTGCTGGGCCTCCCGGAGATCGACAAGCCGGAATCGCTGGCGGGCAGAGGCGGCTTCTGGGTAGCGCTTGGCGACCAGCAGGTCCATATTGGCGTTGAGGAAGGCGTCGATCGGGAACGCACGAAGGCTCATGTGGCCTATCAGGTCGATGACCTGCAGGCGTGGCGGGCGCGGCTGACCGAGCGCGGTATCCAACTGGCCGAGTCGATCCCGATACCGGGTTTTGACCGCTTTGAGTTTCGCGACCCGTTTGGCAACCGCGTCGAATTCATCCAGCCCCGGCGCGAACCTTACCTCGCTCGTCCCAGTATCGAGTTCCGCGATAGCTACCTTGAGGCGCTGCGTGAATATCAGATGGAAGGACGCGAATTGCACGTCGATTACGAGTGGGCGGCGCGTTCGTTCGCGTTGTTCGTGCAGAGCCGCCTCGACCGTGCGAAACCGAGGCAGTTTGCGCCATCCTACGTGCCGGAAAGCGAGTTCTGGTTGATCGACAACGGTGAATACATCGGCACGACGCGCATTCGCCATCGCCTGAACGACTTTCTCCGCAAGTATGGCGGCAACATCGGGTACCAGATACGCCCGTCCAGACGGCGTCAGGGCTATGGCAGGCGCATTCTGCAACTGGCGCTGGTTGAAGCACGCCGGCTGGGGCTGACGCGCGCGCTCGTCACCTGCAACCGCGAGAACATTGGTTCGCGCAAAATCATCGAGGCAAACGGTGGCGTCTTTGAAGGCGAAGGCCCGGTGACCATTGACGGCGCGATTATTCACGAGCGGCGCTACTGGTTTGACCTGACGTCCGTTGCTAACGGGCGGCGGGAGGAGGAGAGATCATGAACGGCGCTTCGGGCTGGCAGCCCTATGACGAAGGCCGGACGATTGGCGCGACCGGCGCAAACGGCGGCGACATCATCCGTGACGAGGAACATCCGAACGGCGCGCGTATTACGCTGGAACGGGATTGCCTGCGCGTTCCTTACGCGATCACGTGCAGTGTTTACGGTTTTGGCACACACGAGCGCTTTATCGCCGACGAACCGACGGCCATGCATATCTACGAAGGAATGAAGGGCGAACTGGAGGCCATTCTGCGGCTTGTTCCAACGGAAGGCGACGCCGAGCAGGAGGCCAGATTCGACGCGGCAGCGGAAGCCTTTGAGGCGTTCGTGGCGCGGAACAGCTAAAAAAAGCCCTCTGTTCTCCAGACAGAACAGAGGGCTGAAGCTAACTGATACGTCCTGTGCAAGCGTCAGGGCGCGGCAGCGCGCCAGTTGGTATAGCGCTGGCTGGTGCAGATCGGAATATCGCTCACCAACGCCTGTACTTCCCACTGGAAGCGGAAGCCCGGGCCGGCGGGGCCGCCGACGTTCCCCGTGACGTTGGTACGCGTGGCTGGCGTGTCGAACACCGCCACCAGACGGCCGGGCGTGATGTCGAGGTTATAGACGTTCACGCGGTAGCTGGTCGCGCCCGGAACCGGGTTCCAGTAGAAGGTTTGCTCGCCGTAGGCCATACCGTCCAGCGGAGACGTCCCAACCAGCAGGCGGCAATCGAGCACGATGGGTGGAATGTGGACCGACGGGATGGAAAAGACCGGCGGCAGAATGCCGCGCCCGCCTGGGTTTGGCGGCACGGTCACGGGTGGCTGCGGAGCCGTGTCGGCGCAGGGAATCCTGAGCACGCTACCCGCATAGATCCGCGCATAGTTGGTGATGCCATTCGCTGCCGCGATGGCTTGCATTGTCGTGCCATAGCGGAGAGAAATCCGGAAGAGGTTCTCTCCGGGTTGCACGATGTGTGTCACGTCCGGGCCGCAGGCGGCTTCAGCAGGGGCGGCTGATGCCGGTGCGACGAGTAACGGTACGATAAGGAGTGCGAGCAATATTACAGCAAGCCATGTGCGCGATTTCATCAGGCTGTCTCCTTGCAGATCGCACTAACGTCCATGATTCAATTTTATAACAAAATAGCCTACGCTAACTCAGCGGCTGTGTTGGAATATAGGGTAGGAAGTGTTAACAAAAGGTATCAACAGGTTAAAAATGACGATTTGAGATTTCTAACTGCGCTATACTCCGCGGGAATGATCCCCTGCCTTTTACCATCGTAGGAGATGCTGCCGATGTCATACGAGACCATACTGGTGGAAACGCCCGCTGAAGGCGTTGGCCTGGTTCGCCTCAATCGTCCTCAGGCTTTGAATGCGCTCAACAGCCGGTTAATGGCCGAGTTATTTGATGCGTTTGCAGCGTTCGAGCGCGATGAAGCGATAGGGTGTATCGTCGTGACCGGCAGCGATAAGGCTTTCGCTGCGGGCGCGGACATCCGGCAGATGGCCGAAAGCGACGCGGTTGAAATGTTGGTGAGAGACGACCTTACCGACTGGTCGCGTATGCGCGCCATCACCAAGCCGATCATCGCGGCGGTTAGCGGGTGGGCGCTGGGCGGTGGTTGCGAGCTTGCCATGGCCTGCGACATGATTGTCGCCTCGGAAACGGCCCGCTTCGGCCAGCCGGAGGTAACGATCGGCATCATGCCGGGCGCGGGCGGAACCCAGCGCCTGACGCGCGCCATCGGTAAGGCGCTTGCGATGGAAGTGATGCTCGGTAACCGGCATCTGACGGCCGAGGAAGCGCTGGCTGCAGGGCTTGTGAACCGTGTGTATCCGGTCGAGGAATATCTGAACGAGGCCATTCAGCTTGCCGCGCGGATTGCCGCCATGCCGCGCGTCGCCGTGCGCCTCATCAAGGATGCGGTGAACAAGGCGTATGAGCTGAGCCTGACGGACGGACTGGACTATGAAAAGCGCAACTTCTACCTGTTGTTCGGCACGGATGACAAACGCGAAGGCATGGCTGCGTTCATCGAAAAGCGCACGCCACAGTGGAAGCATCGCTGACGGCGCTGGCCGCACCGGGCTTGTGGGTCTCTGATGGACGGGCCGCTCAGCATTCTCTATACGCATAACCTGCGCGGCGATCTCGACCTGCTACCGCGGCTCTACACTTTTCTCAAACAACTGCGGGTGCAGGTGCAGCGCTTCGAGGATAACGGCGATGTTCAGGTCTGCTCGCTACAGCCCACGTCCCGGCGCACGCTGCTAGTGGATGTTGGCGGAAGCTGCGCTTCCGAGATGTGGCACTGTCAGGTGACCGGCGGGCGCTCGACGATGATCGTGCTCGATGCGATGGGCTACGATGCCATCAATGCCGGCGGCCTGCTGGCGGCGGGGAGCCGCGAAAAACTGGAGGGTATCGTTCAGGCGGCGCTGATCGACGAGGCGCACAGCGTCGAACGCGATGGCCTCATTCTGACGAGCACGCCGCAACCCGGCGCATCGGGCTTGCAGCTCGTCATGCAGCCGCAGCCCGACGCGATCCTTGAGGGGACGGCGCTTTATCCGGCGGCGCTGGATGCTGGACAGGTCGGCGTGCTGCACGTGACCGGCGTCAGCAGCCCGCGCCTGAGCGCCCATCACGTGTTTGATATGCCACGAAACATGCGTCCGGATGCCACCATCGCGGGCACGGTCGATTTTGTCCTCAGCGAAGCGCGCTATTTCCAGAAGAAGCAGATGGGATAGGATAGGATTGCCCGGATGGGCGTTTTGTGGCTGCGGCTACGCCGTGCATTCGGGCGCGAGCTGGTTGCCGTTCAGCAGCGCGATGGAGTGAAAGCCCGCGCCGACCAACACCTGTTCCAGAGCATCCACCTGAAGCAGCCGCGAACCGGGGCGGGCTGTCTGCTCGCCGCCGGCGTAGAAGCTCACCTGCCGCAGCAACTCGCCCGTGGCCGCGCTGAAAACGTTTAGCGTGCCGTTGGCGTCGAGAATATACAACAGGCAGCCATTGCCGGTATCCATCAACGGCGGTTCGGCGGGGCCTTCGGAGGGATAGGCGATGCTCCAGCGCACTTCGCCGTCCGCGTCCAGCGCGAGCAGCGTATCGTCGCGGTCGTTCAGGTAAGCATACGCCTGACCGAAGAGATCGACCGTCAGCGCGGCGTTGGGCCCGCGACTCAACCCGGTTGAAGCGAGCGCTTCCCGCTGGCCGGCGTCAATGCGCTCCACGTTTGCGCCATCGAGCAGATACCAGCTTCCGAACGGGCCGGGCGCGAGCAGCGGTTCGCGCACAAACCCATCCTCGAATACGATATTGCCGTTTTCATCGACGATCCGCAGGCCATAACGACTGCCGCCGGCGTATGTCAGGGCGGCGCTCGAACCGTTTGCAGCCAGCGCCAGCGGGCGCATGGCCGGGTTTGCGGGCGTTCTCCATAGCTCCGCGCCGGTGATGTCATAGGCTGCCAGCCCACCGTCTTCGAGCGCGAAGATCAGGCGTTCGCCCAGCGCTGCCAGCGGCAGGCGCGCGCCTTCAACCATCCAGGCCGCCGCGTAACGCCCGCTTTGCAGCACGCGCACGTCGCCATCCTCAGCCTGCGTGACAACGCGATCTCCCGGCAGCGCCCTCAGAGCAATTACCTCGTCGCCCAGGTTCACGCGCCAGACGACGTTGCCCGGCGGGACCGATGCGCTCAGAACGCCGCCGCTGACGCTGGCGACGATACCGGTATCGACCACCACCGGAGTTAAGTCAGGCGCTTCATACAGCGTGACCGAGGCGATGACGCCGCCGTTTAGACGCGCCCGCCACAACTCGGTGAAGTCAAAGGGGTGATACCAACCCTGCAGACGCGGGTTGGTGCTGACATAGCCCGGGCCACCGTCGTTGGGCAAAAAGTCGCGGATTTCATAATGCAGGTGCGGCAGGCTGAGCGTCGGCCTGCCGATGACACCGACGACCTGACCGCGGTCAACGCAGGTTCCGACCGCAGGGAAGCGGATCGTTTCGGTTTCCTCCATGTGGCCGTAAAGCGAGTACATCAGCGAGCCATCGGGGAAAATATGCTCGATGATGACCACGCCTTTCTCGGTATCCCAGCCCTCGGGATCGGCGTAAGTCACGCGCCCGCGCGCTGCCGCCTTGACCGCTTCGCCGGGACGCCGGAAGCCGATATCGATGCCCGTGTGCAGCCCGCCAAAACGATTGCGAAAGCGTCCGAAATCGTCGAAATCACGCGCCAGCGTGTCGCTGATGTCGATGGGATAATCAATGGCGTTGACGATGCCGCACGGCGCGCCGCTCTGGCCGAGACTGGGGCTGCCCGGAGTGCAGATGAGCGCGAACACAGCCAGCGCGCAGGCGAGACGAAGAGCGAAGCGACTCAAGTTCGTTACCCGTGCGCTTGATCCATGGGTAGCGGAAGGGCGTCGAGGGCGGCGGTGAGCGCCGGCGCATACGTCGTGAACGACGAGGTTTGTCCGGGCTGGCCGCCGTCGCGTACGACCAGTGCCAGCACAGCGACATGCATATCAAGCTCGCGCGCCAGCGTCAGCCACGGGCTGAGGAAGCGCCCCGCAACGTGCGCGCCCGCGCGCGCCCAGAAAGCTGCTTCGGCGGGCGTCTCCAGCCGCGTCGGGCTGACACAGACGTAAACGCCACGTGTAAAGGGGCGAGGGCTGATGGCTCTGGCCCCCTGAATGAGCGCATCCCGGCTGGCGGGATCGAAGGCCGGTATTTGCTGCACGTAGCCGCCCGCAGTCTCGGTGTAGGTCGTGTACGTGTAGCCTCGTGTGCCGTCGATGTAGTCGTCCGGGATCAGCACATCGCCGCTGTCCAGCAGGCGGGAGAGCGCGGCGACGGACTCGCATAGCCACAGATGAGTCGCGCCCAAATCGCGCAGCGCCCGCACGGTAGCACGAGGATCGGCATGTGCGGCGGCACAGATCAGCGCCGTGTGGCGGCCCAACCGCGTCTCGGCAACCGGCGCTGTTTCGCCGTATTCGGTCTGGTAGGTCGGCCCGTTCTGGGGGATATCGGTCAGTATGGCAACGCGATTCATGCTGTAACCTGCGCTGAACGCAATACGCGCCCCTGACCGCTCACCGTGAATTTGCCGGCAACCGGCGGCACAAGGGCTGTCTGCCCTATCGTCAGATCAATCGAGCCGGCAGCACTGCTGATCGTGACACTGCCGTCGATGCACGTCAGCGCGTCGAAACCGGTCCGGGGATTGTCGTCGCCAAAGCTGATCGCCAGTTCGTTATCAAGCCGCAGCAGGTCGGTCACGAAAAACGGGTTGTCGAACAACCGCACGCGTTCGCCGGGAATCTCGGCGCTGTGGTTAATCTGCGGCAGCGATTCGGTGTTGGCGACCGCCAGACTTTTGTCGATGTGGAGTTCGCGCGGTTTGCCGTCCAGACCCATCCGCCCCCAGTCGTAAAAACGATAGGTGATGTCTGACGACTGCTGAATTTCGTAGATCAGTACGCCCGGGCCGAGCGCGTGAACCGTGCCCGCCGCCACAAACAGCGTATCGCCCGCTTTGACCGGCGCATACACCAGCAGGTCTTCAAGCCGGTTCGCGCGGATGGCGTCGGCGATGGCCTCGCGGGTGGTGCCGGGCTGGACGCCGATGACAAGCTGCGCGCCCGGATCGGCGTCGATCACGTACCAGGCTTCGGTCTTGCCGCGCGGTCCGTCGCCGAATGATCGGGCCTGTTCGTCATTCGGATGAACCTGCACCGATAGCCACTCGCGGGCATCCAGGAATTTGGCCAGCAGCGGAAAGCCCGCTGCGGGATCGTTGCCCGCGCCGAGCAGATCCTCGCCATAAAGAGACGCCAGTTCGCCCAGCGTGCGCCCGGCGAGAGGGCCGTTGGCGACTGTGGCGGTATCGTGCAATTCCCACGACTCGCCGTAAGGCTCGTCGGTTGGCAGGCGCTTGCCCAGCCGTTCTTCAAGGCGGCGTCCGCCCCACACCTTGACGTGCAGTGCGGGCCGCAGCAGCAGCGGATAGAGAGCCGGTGTCAAGATGGCAATCCCTTTGCGATTCGCGGACGCATGTGACCACCGTCCGCACCGCCGGATACAGACGATACATTGTAACAAAAGACGCAGGGATAGGGGCGTGGCGGATGTGCCTGAGCGCAACGACGCGGTTTTGAAGCGACAAGGCCCGCGCGGAAGGCGGGCCCAGATTTTACGGTAGAGGTGTGGTGGCGTGGCTACAGCTTGCGCGTGTTGTTGACCCAACCGTAGGGGCGAATTTCCTCAAGCGCGCGACTGATATCTTTCGCCATGCCTTGTGCGACCGGATCGTCTTCGCTCGCGGCCTTATTGATCCAGCCGGACGCGGCGCGCAATAGCACCCATAGCTTTCTGGTCTCTTCGCGCGCTTTTGCCACCTGTGGCGTTTCAAAATCGAAGCGCTCGGTCAGTTCGTTATAGCTGATGAACGCCAGTAGCACGGTCTGGTTGATAATGTCGTCCAGCTCGTTCGCGTCCATATCCGCGATGCGAGGGTTTTCCCGAAGCAGGCGGCCGATGACTTCGATATTCAGACAGGCGTGCAGCGTCGCCTGCAGGCGATCGAGCCGGTCGGTCCACGACTCATCGTCGCGTTCCAGCGGGAGATTGCGGATGGTATCACGTAGAGCGCGTGCGACGGTTTCGAAACTGATGCCGTCAACGCCCTCCATGTCGAGGCTGAAATTGATGAAATCTTCGAAGGGAGCGTGAGGATGGCCGGTATCGTCAGACATGGCGAATGTCTCTTCCCAGGCAAACTGCACGAACAAACAAAAGTGCTCGCCTGGGAGAAGATGGTCTGACATGAAGCTGCGATGGGGCTACGTATAGACGAGCACTGGAGTTAATATAACGTAATCTTGCAAAAGGAACAATTGTGATTTTTGTCCTATTCGCTCTGGCCCGCCTTCGGACGATTTGAATAGCGGCTGCTTTTCCCTGAGAAGCTGCATGCCTCTATCTTTTGCGTTGCATGGCATTGAGGCTCCTGTATAATCGCTACAGGCGGCTGCTTGATGGCCGCAATAGCAATAGAAGTTTCGTTACGAGCAGGCGCATCCCGTGGATCGACAACGTCAGGAGCAGCAGCCGCTGCCCTCCACGCTGTATACCGAAGAATATTTTCGCACTGCGTGTGAAGGTTACGACGAATTTAATACGAGCGAGGGGGAGCAGCTTTCGCGGCGGCTGGCATCGGCCTTCTCGATTGCTGAGGTTTCGCCCGGTATGACGGTGCTGGATGTCGGCTGCGGGCGCGGCGAGATTCTGCGCCATGCGGCCCAGCTCGGCGCGGACGCCTTTGGCATCGATTATGCTGAGGTCGCTGTCAATATATCTCGCCAGGTCATTGCCCCGATTAACGGTGTAACGCCCGGTAAGGTGGGGGTAGCGCAGGCAGACGCCAAAACGCTGCCGTTCCCGGATAGCACTTTCGACCGTGTGCTGATGTTCGATGTGGTCGAGCATCTGTACCCGTGGGAACTGCAGGAAGCAATGCTGGAGGTGCGGCGCGTGCTCAAGCCGGATGGCCGGTTCATCATCCATACCGCGCCGAACGTCTGGTACGATCGCTATGCCTATCCCGTGGTACGTCTGGTGCGTACGGCCATGGGGCAGGGTCACAATTACCCGAAAGACCCACGCCAGTTTCTCGTCAACGTCAACCAGCATGTTCACGTCAACGAACAGTCGATGTGGAGCCTGAAACGGGCGTTGCGTCAGGCAGGCTTCCGCGCCAAAGTGTGGTTGGAAAGTCCGCCGCAGAACCGTCAGGAAAATGTCGTGATGGCGGCTGCCCGGTTCGTGGCGTTTCGGGTTGCGCCATTCCGCTGGTTTTTCGAGCGCGAAGTGTTCGCGGTCGCTGCCAGAGACGACGATCCGAGCGCGCGGTTCTCTTGATGTCCGTCAACGCACGCTGCCTGCTTTTCCTGTAAACTGATTTCATGCGCGATAAACGACCTGTAGACGAGTTATCCATTCAGGAGCTTGAGCGCATTCTGGCGATGCGAAAACGCGAGGAACGCCAGAAGCGGATGCAGAAGCTCAAGCGCGAGGGGCGCGTGGTCGTACAGCCGGAGCCGGTTCGCCCTCCGGCGGAGTTTGTTCCGCCTCCTGTGCCACCGGAACCGGAGGTAAGCAAAGGTGCTTCTGGAACCGGGCCAGTCAAGGTGGAGAAAACCGCCGCGTCTGTGCTGCCGTATCGCGAGGATCGGCCCCCGGCTGCGCCCGCCGGGCTACACTTCGAAGACGAGCTGGATGATTTTGATTACGCGCCGCCCGGCGAAGACGGCGAGCGCGCGTGGAAGCGTTTTGTCAACGCGGCGCTGCTGCTGGTGGAAATCGCCGCCGTGGTCGGGCTGGTTTTTCTCGGTGTCCGGCTGTTCGACGCCATTAGCCGGTTGGAGCAGGAAACGGCGAGCGCTGCGGCGCTGGCGGACCAACAGCGCCGGGCTGTGATCCCGACGATTGCCCCGACGCCACAACTGACACTGGAGGCGGTCGTGCTTCCGGGCGGTCATACCTTCAACGAGGCTGGCGCGCCGCAGTTCAATTACAGCGAGATTCCGGCGCATTTGCTGCCGATGGTGCAGGACCAACTGGTGCAACCGCCGCCGCGCCGCCCGCCCCCGACCGACCATACGCCGCTGCGGCTGATTATCCCCAAACTGGGCGTCGATCAGACGATCATTCAGGGCGTTGACTGGGAAGCGCTGCGTCAGGGTATCGGCCAGTTGCCGAACAATGTGACGCCGCTCGATGAAACCGGCAATATCGTGCTGGCGGCGCACAACGACATTTATGGCGAATACTTCCGCCATCTGGATCAGCTTGAGCCGGGGGACCAGTTCCAAATACAGACCCGGACGCAGATTTTTACCTATACGGTGCAGGGCTGGGACCTGTACGAGCCGACCGATGTGCATGTCATGGAATCGCGTGGCTATCCGGCGGCGACGCTGATTTCGTGCTATCCCTATCAGGTCAACAACAAGCGGATCGTCGTGTTCGCCACGCTTGACGCATGAACCGGGCTGCCACGCTGCCGCCGGATCGATCAGCGATGCGGCGGCAGCGCAAGACCATTGTATCGTAGCCGGTTATCGGCGGGCGGTGAATTGACTTTCTTCACTCTTGCAGCGATGGTCGCGCGTGGTAGAGTCAACATGACCGCGCTCGACACAGGCGTGGTTCAAGGAGCCAGGCATGTCGAAACGCAAATCGCGCACCAGCGCGCCGAACCTGCCACAGGAAACACTTGAACGGGCGCGACGCCAGGCGGCGATTGCGCGAGGTGAGTTGCCGCCGGAGCCGGAACCGGAGCCGCCGGTTGCGGAGCCTCCGTCCAAAGCCGCACCGGCTGTTGCCAACCCGTATCGTACCGTAGCCGCCCGGCAGCGGCGCGTTATCACGCGCACTCGCTCGCGCGCCGGAGAGCGACGAGCACGCGTTCAGGACGCCGGTCGGGAACGACGCCCTGAACTCGACGCCGAGAGGATTTCGGAATTACTGGAAAACCCGACGATTGAGGTAACTGAGGAAGAGCTGCGGCGCGAATATACCTATGTGCTGACCGATCTTCGCAGCATGGGCCTGCTAGCTGCGGGCCTGTTCGTGACCCTGATCGTGCTTGCACAGGTGCTGCCTCAATAGAGCCAGCCGGCCACGCTCGCGCTCGGAAGTGAAGAGAAATCCGCCGATATGATCCAGTGGGATGCCATACCCTATTTTGCCGGTTTAGACGCGGCCAGCCGGGAGCGCATCGAGCAGGTCGCCCATGTTCACACCTATCAGGCTGGCGCGACGATTTTTTCGGAAGGGGAGCCGTGCGCCGGTTTTCATCTGGTGCTGGATGGCATGGTGCGGATTTTCCGCATCAGTCCGGAAGGGCGGCTGCATACGCTGAGTCTGCTGCGCGCTCAGTCGACCTTCAATGAGGTTGCGGCGGTCGATGGCGGCCCCAATCCGTTTAACGCCATTTCGGTGACCAACAGCACCATTCTGGTGATCGGCCACCAGCAGTTGCTCAATTTGATGGCGACCGAGCGTAAACTGCTGAGCAATACCGTTCAGGCGCTGGCGCACCTCAACCGCGATTACATCGAGCGACTGGAAGATATGACCTTCCGTACCATTCCGTCGCGTCTTGCCAAGCTGTTTCTCCATGAAACCGCCTATGGCGATCAGATTTGTCCCAGCCCGTCGAACCTGACGCAGGAAGAAATGGCCTCGATTCTCGGCACGACGCGCGAGGTCGTGGGGCGGGCGCTGCGCGGGCTGATGAACGCCGGGATGCTGAAAAAGCGCGGGCGCTACGTCACCATCGTCGACCGGGCAGGGCTGGAATATCTGGCCGAAACCAACATGATGCCTGAGAAGGAACCGCTCATTCGCTGAGACGCGCAGGCCCGCAGCTTCGACTTCTCGACTCTGGCCCTGCGCCTGCAAAGCCCTTTGTGGTCAGCTCAAACGTTCCGCGATAAATGAACGCCCCTTCTCCCGCGCGTTCGGGGGAAGGGGCGTACGTGTCGGTGGTTGTGGTTTAGCTTTCCGCCGAGCCGTCATCCGGCAACGGATCTGGCGAGAGCGGAGCCGGACTCGCGGCCATGGCCTGCCCGGCGGGGCCGACCGAGGTGTCGGTAGTGCGGAGCGCCGCGAACAACTGCGCCAGCCGCGTCACCGTGGACTCGAAGTCCTCGCCGCTTAGCGCTTCGACCTTGGTGCGGAACGTTTCGGCAACTTCCGGAATGTTCATCAACATGTCCATGTAACTGTTTCCGGTTCCGTTTCCATGACCGTTGGCGTTGCCGAACTGTACCACACGGACGTTGCTGCCCAGCCCGGCCATCGCCTCGGCCATCGCCTGCACCTTGGCGATTTCCGCCTTCATAATCTGCTCGATCAGGAACTGGCGCAGGTTAATTTCGTTTTCGGCGGCGGTGGCGGCGGCCAGCTCGCGGCGGCCTTCGGCCTCAGCCAGCAGACGCGCCTTCTCGCCTGCCGCTTCCGCTTCTTGCATCGCCTGATGCGCGAGCGCTTCGGCGCGACCGCGCTGCTCGATCGCCTGAGCCTCGGCCTCGGCGCGGGCGCGAACCGCTTCCGCTTCGGCCTGCGCGCTGATGGTTACACGGCGGCGCTCAGCTTCAGCCTGAATTTCAATCGCCTGACGCTGGGCGCGGGCCGGAACGAGCACTTCAGCTTCCTGCTGCTGCTCGACGGCAAGCGCGCGCTGCTTCTGCACTTCCTGCTCGGAGGCAGCTCGCGCTAGCCCGACCGTC
>QGUR01000307.1 GCA_003242205.1 Chloroflexota bacterium
CGGTGTCATCCTCGACTGGGTTCCGGCGCATTTTCCCAAAGACGCGCACGCGCTGGGCTATTTCGACGGCACGCATCTGTACGAACATGCCGACCCGCGTCAGGGCGAGCATCCCGACTGGGGAACCTACGTTTTCAACTACGGGCGCAACGAGGTCCGCAACTTCCTCATCTCCAACGCCATTTACTGGCTGCGGGAATTTCACATCGACGGCCTGCGCGTTGACGCCGTTTCGTCGATGCTGTATCTCGATTTCTCGCGCGAGCCGGGCCAGTGGGTTCCGAACAAATACGGCGGGCGCGAAAATCTGGAAGCAATCGACTTCATCCACAAGCTGAACGAGACGCTGCACCGCGAATGCCCCGGCACGCTGTGCATTGCCGAAGAATCGACTTCGTGGCAGATGGTCTCGCGCCCGATCTATCTCGGCGGGCTGGGCTTCACGCTCAAATGGAACATGGGCTGGATGCACGACACGCTGAAATACATGTCGATCGATCCGATCCACCGCCGCTATTATCACAACATGGTCACGTTCTCGATGTCCTACGCCTTCAGCGAAAACTTCGTGCTGGCGCTCTCGCACGACGAAGTCGTCCACCTCAAAGGCTCGCTGATCGCCAAAATGGCGGGCGACTGGTGGCAGAAGTTCGCTTCGCTGCGTCTGCTCTACGGCTACCAGTACACGCATCCGGGCAAGAAGCTGCTGTTCATGGGGCAGGAGTTTGGCCAGTGGCGCGAGTGGAACGAGGCCGAAAGCCTGGAGTGGTATCTGCTGGAATGGCCGACGCACGCCGGCCTGCAAGCGTGGGTGCGCGATCTGAACCGGATCTACAAACAGGAACCCGCGCTCTACGAAAATGACTTCGACTGGAACGGCTATCAGTGGATCGAAGCCAACGACGCCGAGCAAAGCGTGCTCAGCTACATTCGCTATGCCGACGACCGCAGCGATTTTCTGGTCGTCCTGTGCAACTTCACGCCGGTCGTCCGCCATAACTACCGCATTGGCGTGCCGGCGGCGGGTACGTACCGCGAACTGCTGAACAGCGACTCGGCGCATTACGGCGGCAGCAATGTCGGCAACGGCGGCCAACTGGCAACCGAACCCGTGCGCTGGCATGCATGGGACAA
Organism: Chloroflexota bacterium; assembly: GCA_003242205.1. Classification (GTDB taxonomy): domain Bacteria; phylum Chloroflexota; class Anaerolineae; order Aggregatilineales; family Phototrophicaceae; genus ZC4RG36. Next base: position 1,135 of record QGUR01000307.1, read on the forward strand.
CAGTCTGCTGTTGACCGTGCCGCCGCTGGCGACGCTGATCCTCAAACCTGTGCGCGAGGACGAGTCATAACAACATCGCCCGCCGCGCTGCCAGCGCTGCGATCACCTGACGGTCGGCCTTGCCGAAACTGTAGTCGGAAAGCTGCTCCGGCGTCACCCACGCGAAAGCGCGCACGCCGATGGCCTGCGGCGGGCCGGAGACATAGCGGCACTCGAAGGCGTGCAGCGTGATTTTGAAGTGCGTGAAGCCATGCCGCACGACCGTGAATAACTCCCCGACTTCGACTTCAATCGCCAGTTCCTCGCGCAGTTCGCGGCGCAGACATTCCTGCAGCGTTTCGCCGTCTTCCTGCTTGCCGCCGGGGAATTCCCACAGGCCGCCGAGCAGCCCGTCCAGCGGCCGCTGCGCGATCAGCAGGCGGCCCGCGTCATCCCGGATAATGCCGGCGGCGACATGGTAATGGGGTGTGGTCGCTTTCGCCTTTTTCACCGGGCGCTGGCGCTGCGTGCCGCGCGCAAAGGCGAGGCAGTGTTCCCGAACGGGACACTGCGCGCACAGGGGTTCGCGCGGCCTGCACACCAGCCGTCCAAGCTCCATCAGCGCCTGATTGTAATCGCCGGGGCGCTCGTCGGGCAGGCGTTCCTCGGCCAGCCGCCACAACTGCGCCTGAGTCGCGGCCTGCGTCACGTCGTCTTCAAGGTCGATAAGCCGGGAAAAGACACGGATGACGTTGCCATCGAGCACGGGCGCGCGCACGCCAAAGGCAATGCTGGCAATCGCGCCCGCCGTATAGCGTCCGATGCCGGGCAGCGCCAACAGCCCTTCGATACTGTCGGGAAAACGGCCACCCAGTTCACGGGCGACGATCTGCGCCGCGCGGTGCAGGTTGCGCGCCCGGCTGTAATAGCCCAGCCCTTCCCACAGCTTCAGCACTTCATCCAGTGGCGCGGCGGCCAGCGCCTCGACGCTGGGAAAAGCGGCGACAAACCGGAGGAAGTACGGCTTGACCGTTTCCACCTGCGTTTGCTGAAGCATGATCTCGGACAACCAGACGCGGTAGGGATCGCGCGAGGCGCGCCAGGGCAGTTCGGCCCGGTGCGCGTCGTACCACGCCAGCAGGCCGTCAACAAACGAATTCATGGGTTTCCCGTCGCTTTTCGAACGCGCCGATTATAACAAACCGGGAATGCGCCCCTAAATATGGGGCGTGCCGGTTCCGGTTCCGGGGTACAATGCCAGCAGACAGTACGGGCCAGCGCTGCTGGCCAAAGGAGCGCGCATGAACACGGCGTATCACACCGGCGAACCTCACTCTGTTCCCCCCGCCGCCGCCGACAGTCCCTATTACCAGCGGCTGCGGATCGCATTTTCGGATGATCGCGTGGCCTGGGCAGTTCGCGCGCCGCGTGTCCCGGACATTCCGCGCCTGCTGGAAGCGCTCGGCCTGACACCCGGCACGCCGGCGCTGTTCGTCACCGGCGGAGCGGGCAACATGGACGAAGCGCAGATGGAACGCACGCGCCCGGCTGTTCTCGAAGGGCTGGCGCGCTTTGCTACGGATTACGGCGTCAGCATTGTCGATGGCGGCACTGCCTCCGGCGTGATGAAGCTGCTCGGCGAAGCCATGTCGGTATCGGAGGACGGCCCGCGTTTTAACCTGATCGGCGTCGTGCCAATCGGCGCGGTCTGCTTCCCCGGTTATGACAATCCGGATGGCGTGGCGCTGGACGCCGGACACACGCATTTCATTCTGGCCGATGGCGAGAAGTTTGGCGACGAGTCGGACCTGATCGCCCGCGTGGCGCTGGTACTGGCCGAAGGCAGCCAGCGCCGGCCGTTTGGGGTCGTCATCAATGGCGGCGATATCGCCCGGCAGGAAACCTATGACCGGGTGCTGCGTCAGGAAACCGCCGTGCCGCTGCTGGCCTTCGATGGCAGTGGCCGTTTTGGCGACGAACTGGCGGCGGCGGCGCAGGGCGCGCCCACGGACGACCCGCGTATCGCCGCCATCGTGCAGCGCGCGCCCGTGTATGTCGCGCCGCTGGAGCGCGGCCCTACGGTGATTTACGCCGAACTGGAACGTCTGCTCACGTCCGGCTAAGCCGGTGATATGATTAAACAGCGCTACCCTCACGTCGGAGAAGTCGTTATGCGCCGTCTGGCACTCATGCTCACCTGCCTTCTCATCCTGTTACTGCCGGCTGTCGCTGCTGCTCAGGAAGCTGTTTCCGAACCGGATCTCGCGGCGGCCGTCGAACAGGCGCAGGCTGCGGCGGAAGAAGCGCGCCGCTATGCCGAAGACGCGAGTAACTATCTCGGTATTTTCGAGTCGGTCGGCGTCGCGATTGGCGTCTTCACAGGCATCGTAGTGCCGGTGCTGGCGATCATCGCCGGTTTTACCGGGCTGAGCCAGCTACGAGAAGCGCGCCGGGAACTGAGCGACGCGCGAGAACGCATGGAGCTCGAATTACAGGCGCTGCGCGACAAACTGGCCAGAGAAATGCAGGACAAGCAGGCGGAACTGGACGCACTGAAAAAAGAACTGGAAGACAGCGCGCACGACGAGCGAGTGCGCTCGGATCAGGCGACGCTGGCCCTGTCGCTGCTGCCGCTGGCCGAACGCCAGTACCGTGTCAACGACTATCAGGGCGCGCTGCACACCTATCACCGGGCGCTGGAACTCGACCCGGATAACATCGTCATTCATTACCTCATTGGCTATGTCAACACCCAGATGGGCAATCTGGACGAGGCGGAAAAGCATCTCAACCGGGCGCTGGAACTGGACAGCAAATTCGCGCCCGCGCTGGCAAACCTCGGTTATGTGCTGCGCCGCCGCGCCGATCAGCTTCCGGCGGACGACATGAACCGGGGCCGCCTGATGGCCGAAGCCGAGCTGAAGCTGCGCGAGGCGCTGAATCTGGCTCCCAAGCTGGTCGATGAAGATGGCGAGTCATGGTGGGGATCGCTCGGCGGCCTGCACCGTCGCCGCGGACAGCTTGACGATGCCATTGAGGCCTACAAACTCGCGCAGCAGGTAACGCCTGCCGCATCATATCCGGCTGGCAATCTGGCGCTGCTCTACCTCCAGAAGCGCGACAAGGCGCGCATGCTCGAAATGTTCCACCGCACGGAACGACTAGCCCACCGGCGCGTGCTGGCCGATGGCGGCGATTTCTGGGGCTGGGCCGACCTGATGGTGGCGCGCGTGGCGCTGGGCAAGTTCGACGAAGCGAAGGAAACGCTGGAGTGGCTGCTGGCATCGACGCCGGAAACGGCGACGCACATGCTGGAAAACCCGCTCGAAACGCTGCGCCTGTTGCGAGCCCATGCCGATGCCGAAACCGCCGCCCGCCTGCAACCGCTGATTGAAGGGCTTGAAAACCGGCTGGCGACGTTGCACAGAGCGCAGACTCCTGCGCCACCGGAGACACTGCCGGAATAAACCAGACGCCCGGCCCCTCTCCGGTAATCTGTCGATTCTGGAGAGAGGCGCTCAGGCGTCTGGCAACTCCGTTGCTTTCCCCGCTCCGCACTCCTGAAATCCCGTTTCCAGAATTTGTATGGAGCAGGCGGATCGGGGACGAGACGCTACAGCCCGTACACCTCGCTGTACTTGGCCTTCAGATAGGCGATGTAGTCGCGCGACTGAATCGATTCCCCGGTGACGCGGCGCGTCAGTTCATCGGACGTGAATTTGCGCCCGTGCCGGTGAATGTTCTCGTTGAGCCACGTACGCAGCGTATCGAAGCGCCCGCTGGCGATGTCGTCGGGAATGCTTGGGCGATCCTTAACCGCCTGATTGTAGTACTGCACCGACAGGAGATTGCCGAGCGCGTAGGTCGGGAAGTAGCCGATCAGGCCGCTTGACCAGTGAACATCCTGCAGTACGCCCAGCGTGTCGGTCGGCGGGGCGATGCCAAAGTACGCCTCAAAGCGGTCATTCCATTCTTTCGGCAGGTTGGCGACGGGAAGCTTGCCCGAAACGAGGTCTTTCTCCAGTTCAAAGCGCAGCATGATGTGGAGATTGTAGGTCGCTTCGTCGGCTTCCACGCGGATGAACGAGCGCTGAACCTTGTTGATCGCCCGGTAGAAGGTGTCGAGGTCGACGTTCGCAAACTGGTAGGGAAAGACTTCCTACAG
>QGUR01000557.1 GCA_003242205.1 Chloroflexota bacterium
GCCGGTGCCCCTAGTTTGGCAAGGAGTTTGGTACGACGTACAGCTGGTCGCGCACCGGGTTATAGTCGTGCGGCAAATGATAGACATGACGCGTCAGCGCCCTAACGGCGTCGCTGGTGTTAAGGTCCTTGAATCCGAACAACTTACCCAAAAGTTCGGTTACGGTGTTTTTACCTGATCCGGCCGTTCCGGCTAAACCGATAAGTTTTAATGTAGAGTTCATGACTCCTATTGTATACCAACCCTGTTATTTTTTCCGATCACTTCACGTATTTTCAGAAAATTGATTTGTTGTGACTATTATTGTAAAATTTACTTATGACACAGGCAGAGACTTTCCAGCAACCCCTCGTTACCTGCTATGACCAGGCGTTCCAGATTGCCAGCGGCTATTATGTGCCCGGCAGTTACGAAGAATTTAGAAGTTTCCAGCAATACGTTGCCGGTTTTGTTCGGGAGAACTCATCCATAAACGATCGGGCGGTCTACAGCCGATTCGGCGAGCGCATCCATCCGGAAGAGTATCAATTCCTGCGCCGCGCAGCAGACCCCAGATACTGGCTGCTCTCGGAAAACGAGCGCCAGGGACTGGAAGAGGTGTTGCAGGACACCTCGCTACCAACCGACAACGATGAACAAAAAATCATGCTTTTAGAGCGGCAGGAGAACGCCCATCGCCGATTGTCTCTGGACAGTATAGCCAGGGAAATGCTCATGCTGGAACGGTGGGCTGCAAGCCGGCATGCAGTCCGGCACGGTCTGGGCCCGCACTCAACACCTGAGGAAATTCGTGTATTGCGGAGCACTCCGCTGGACGAACGGTTGCGGCGCGTGGGGTCACTCCTCTTTCGCGATTAATTTCGCCTGAATAGGGGTGAAAACCACGCGTGGCAGACGAAATTACTTAATGTAGTCGTGCAGCTTGCGGGCGTCTTTGTGCTTGCGGAGTTTGGCAAGGGCCTTGGCTTCGATTTGGCGGATGCGCTCGCGGGTGACGCTGAATTCCTGACCAACTTCTTCAAGCGTGTGCTGCTTGCCATCCTCCAGGCCGAAGCGCAGGCGGATGATCTTTTGCTCGCGCTCGGTGAGGATGGATAGCATTTCCTTCACCTGCTCTTTAAGCAGCTGGTTGGTGGCGGACTCTTCCGGTGAGATGGTGTCTTCGTCTTCGATAAAGTCGGCGAGCACGCTTTCTTCTTCGTCGTCGCGGATCGAGGCGTCGAGGGATGAAATATCCTGTTTGATCTTCATGATGTGCTCGACCTTGTCGACATCCATGTCCATGGCGGCTGCAATTTCTTCGTTGGTTGGCTCGCGGTTAAGCTCCTGGGTCAGGCGGCGCTGGGTACGGAGCAGCTTGTTGATGGTTTCGACCATGTGCACCGGAATACGGATAGTTCGGGCCTGGTCGGCGATGGCGCGGGTGATGGCCTGGCGGATCCACCAGGTGGCGTAGGTTGAGAACTTGAAGCCCTTGTCCGGATCGAACTTCTCTACCGCGCGGAGTAAACC
>QGUR01000308.1 GCA_003242205.1 Chloroflexota bacterium
CCTTTGAAAAGGGATTGGTTTTTTAAGGAATTTCCCCTCGCTCTCCATTCCGTGTTTCATTCGCCGCGGTGATGCCGCCGTCGACGAGGAATTCAGTTCCGGTCACGTACGAGGACTCGTCCGATGCCAGGTACAGCGCAGCGTAGGCGATTTCTTTTGCTTCGCCAAACCGGCCCATCGGAATGTGGACCAGTCGCCGCTGGCGTTTCTCTTCGGTGTTCAGATAGCTCATCAACAGTTCGGTGCGCAGCGGCCCCGGACACAGCGCGTTGACGCGAATATTCTCGCGGGCGTGAATGACGGCCAGTTCGCGCGTCATCGCCAGCACGCCGCCCTTGCTGGCGGTGTAGGCGATTTGCGGTGTCGCCGCGCCCAGCAGCGCTACAAACGACGCCGTGTTGATGATCGACCCGCCACCCGATCGCCGCAGCGCGGGAATGCCGTACTTGCAGCCGAGGAAGACGCCCTTCAGGTTGATCGCCATCGTCAGGTCCCAGATGGCTTCATCGGTTGTCTCGGCATTGTCGTCGGCGTGGTGCATGATGCCCGCGTTGTTGAAAAGTACGTTCAGCTTGCCGAACTTTTCCTCGGCGGCGCGAACCATCGCTTCGCAATCGGAGGCTTTCGACACATCCGCATGGACGTAGATCGCCTCCCCGCCGTTGGCGCGAATATCGAGCACGGTCTGCTCCCCGTTCGCGTCGTTGATGTCCACCACCACGACCGCCGCGCCTTCCGAGGCGAAAAGGAGCGCGGTCTCGCGGCCAATGCCGCTTCCGCCGCCCGTAATGAGCGCAACTTTATCTTTCAGCCGCATATGTAACCCTTCCAGCATGTCTCACAATGATCAATCAAAGCAAAAGCAGTACCTCATCCACCGGCCCCTTCTCTAAAGCCTGCTTTTGGACTTTGGAGAAGGGGAGCGATGTTCTCCCCTTTAAATCCCGTCGTTTGGATCGGCAGGGGAACAGAAGGAGGTCAAATCTGCTCAAAATAACGCTCGCGTTCCCAGTTCGTCACGGCGCGGTCGAAGGCCGCCTGCTCGGTCTTGAAGAAATGGAGATAGTGCTCGATCACGTCCTCGCCGAAGGCTTGCCGGGCGAAGTCGCTGGCCTCCAGTTCGTCAATCGCTTCGCGCAGCGTGCGCGGCACCTGCTCCAATTCTTTCGCCGCATACACGTCGCCCTCGAAGATGTCCGGCGGCTCGATCTGGTTGCGGATGCCATCGAGACCGGACGCCAGCGCGGCGGCATAGGCCAGATACGGGTTGATGTCCGCACCGGGGATGCGGCATTCAATTCGCAGCGACTTGCCATGCCCCACGATGCGGAAGCCCGCCGTGCGGTTGTCATAGCTCCACGCCAGCGCGGTCGGCGCCCACGAGCCCGACTGGAAGCGCTTGTATGAGTTGACGGTCGGCGCGTAAAAGACCATCAGCTCGCGCGCGTGTTTGATCCAGCCGCCGAGGAACCAGCGAAACTCGTGCGAGCCATGCAACGGGCCGAGCGGCACATCGCCCACGAACCGGTTTTCGGCGCGGTCGATGTCCCACAGGCTAAGGTGCAGGTGGCTGCTCGACCCGGCGTAGCGGTCATCGACCTTGGCCATGAAGCTGACGGCGAGGCCAAGCTGGTGCGCCAGTTCCTTGAAACATTGTTTGTAAATGGCGTGGCGGTCGGCGGCGGTTAGGGTGTCCGCGTAGCGAATGTTGAGTTCGTGCTGGCCTGGTCCCCACTCGCCCTTGCTGCCTTCCACGGGGACACCGCTGGCGCTCAAATGCCTGCGCGCCGCCGCGTTCAGCACTTCTTCGCGCGTCCCCTGCAGGATGTGATAGTCCTCGATGTACGCGCCAAAGTGCTTCAGATCCATGAAGCGCTTCTGCGCTGCGCTCTTGTACGTCTCGTCGAAGATGAAGTATTCCAGTTCCGACGATCCAAGCGGTGTGTAGCCCATCGCCGCCGCTTCGTCCATCTGGCGGCGCAGCATGGTGCGCGGGGCAATTGAAACGGGTTGCCCGGTGCGCTCGTCACGCAGGTCGCAGATCACCAGCGCCGTTTTGTCAAGCCATGTGATGCGGCGCAGCGTGTTCATGTCTGGCACGCAGTGAACGTCGCCATAGCCAAGCTCCCAGTTGGCATAACGATAGCCGGGTACGGGGTCCATCGGCAGATCAACCGTCAGCAGATAATTGCAGGCGTGCATGCCGCCGCTGGCGGTATGTTCGAGGAAGAACGCGGCATCCAGCCGCTTGCCCATGAAACGCCCGTAGAGATCGGTGAAGGCCGTAATCACCGTGTCAATCTCGCCGCGTTCGACCTCCTGCGCTAGCATGTCGAGCGTCAGCATGCCACGAAGTAACTCTTCGCCCATAACATCTCCTAAGTGACAAACAATAGTCAATAGCTCTTTATCAAGGCAGAACTATAGCACGGAATGATCGACTTGCATCGCGTTTCGGGGCAACGAAAACCACTATCCCGGCGGCTGAGAACAACCTACACGGATAGGGACCGCCCCTTGATGGCGTGCGATGTATGCGTATCCCAGAGGCGCACGGAGCCTGCACGGTGCAGGTGTCTACTGAACGGCGGCCGGATTATGCGTACGGCAGAAGCCACGCCACTTTCGCGGCTGCGGAGCATCACAACAGACCTTTGGACATCATGGCGGCATAGGGACAAGGGGTATATCCCGCGACCCTACAGCCCGTCACAGCCCCACATCCCGCCGCCGGAAAAACCACACACCTGTCGCCAGAAAGAAGGCCGTTGCCGCCAGCAAGAGCAGAACGTTGCTCCACGTTATGCCGTGTTGCATGATGCCCACGACATCGTAATAGCGGAAAAACGACAGGTAGCCCAGCGGTTCCAGAATGGTGTCCGGCGCAGCCCTGCCGAGCGTGTCCAGAAAGTAGCTGGCGATTACGAACGCGCTGGCAAGCGCGATGGTGTGGCTGCGGCGGCGCAGGACGCTGCTCAGCAGGATGGTGACGGACAGCACCAGCAGCGTGCTCGGCAGAATATTGATGTTGGCGATGACGAGCTTGTTCAGGTCGATCGCCAGCGCGGGCGTGAGCAGAATCGCCGCCCACATGCAGACAAACGAAATGGCGATGATCCCGACCGTGAGCAGGGCGTAGGCGAGGAACTTTTCCAATACCAGCCGTTCGCGTGGCAGCGGTAGGCTGAGCACGACATCCAGCGTGCCGCGCTCTTCGTCGTTGGCGGTGACGTTCAGGCCGGAAATCACCGCGTAGACGGCGAAAATGAGCAGGATAAAGCCAAAGTATTGCACGGATAGATAGCCTTCCGGCGTCGCCATATAGGCGATGTCCCCGCCGCCCAGGGCCTGAATCAGGATGGGCGGCAGGGTTTCCATCATCCGCGCCATCTGTTCCAGCACCTGAACGTCTGGCACGATGATGATGACGAGGAAGGCGAGCGCACCCAGCCCCAACCCCCACCATAACATTGACTGCCAAGAACGGCGCAATGTCTCAAAAAAGACGGCTCCTCTCATCGGGCCGCCCCCCGGTTGCTCGTGGCGAAGCGGCGCTGGTTGTTGACCGGTGGTGTGTCGCTGTAGTAGGCGAGGAAAATCTCTTCCAGCGTTGGTTCCTGCACGCGCATGTCCTGCACGTAGGTATTGCTCAGCGCCCGCAGCAGCGGGTCGAAATCTCCGGTCAGACGCAGTTGCACCGTATTGCCGTTGACAACGACGTCGCTCACACCGGGGACGTGCGCCAGCGCGTCTGGTGGAACGGGGTCGCGCAACCGCAGGCTCACCCAGCGGAAATCGACCTGTGTCAGGGCGTCAACGCGCTCTACTGTCTGTAGCCGGCCATTGCGGATAATGCCGACACGCTCGCAGATCGCCTGCACCTCGCTCAACACATGTGACGACATGAAGACGGTACGGCCTTCGGCGCGGGCTTCCTGCACCATCTGGTAAAACGTCTGTTGCACCAGCGGGTCGAGGCCGGTCGTCGGTTCATCGAGGATCAGCAGTTCGGGCCGGTTCATGAAGGCCAGAATAAGGCCGAGTTTGCGCTTGTTGCCGGTCGAGTAGGTGCGGATTTTCCTCGTCAGGTCGAAGTCAAGCCGCTCCGCCAGCGTTTTGACATAGCTCATGTCAAGGCTACCACGCACACGCCCGAAATAGCGGATGACTTCCAGACTGGTCTGGTTATCCCACAGGTTCAGTTCGCCCGGCAGAAAGCCCACACGCCTGCGAATGGCCACGCTGTCCCGGTTGGCATCTAGCCCAAAGAGCGACACGCTGCCGCTGGTCGGGCGAATCAGATCGAGCAGCAGTTTAATCGTCGTCGTCTTGCCCGCGCCATTCGGGCCGAGGTAGCCGAACACTTCGCCGCGATTCACGCTCAGTGTCAGCCGATCGAGCGCGGTTTTCGGCGGCCTGCCGGGATAAACCTTGCTGAGTTCTCTGGTCTCGATGACGGGCGCTTCGGCGCTCATGACATGCTGCCTGTTTGGGCGCGCTCTGACCGCTGTGAGCCGTGTCAGGACGCGCAAGTTGCGTTGCGAATATCCGTAGTATCCTTCCCAAGGGCACGCGTTGGCAAGCCGGTCGCCGCGTTTTCGCCGCTGCTCCGTCATGCCATAATAAATCTACGTGGCGCGTCGGCGCCTTACTACAGGAGCTTGTGACATGAGTCGATGGCCGAAGTTCGTATGCTTTACGCTGCTCGCCCTGATCGTCTCCGCTGCTGCCGCGCTGGCGCAGGAGACGACGGTCGAAGTGGTTGGCGGTGACGAAGATACCCTGCGCCGCCTGCTCGCCCGTGTCGTCGCGCCGCTGTACTTTGCCCCAGCTCCCGGAAGCGAGCCTCTACGGATCACCGTCGGCGCGCTGCCGGACGATCTGCCGTTTGCAGTGCCGGTTCCGCAAGACGCGGAAATTCTCGGCGGCATGGCCAATATCAGCCCTGTGGGCGCGGGGCAACTCTATCTGAACGCCGGTGGCGCGAGCGAGGACGTGCTGGCGTTTTTCGCCGAGGCGCTGGAAGCAGACGGCTGGTATCCGGCTCCGGTTGCTCAACCAACGTCCGGTTTCATTCCCACGCAGCCTGAAACGCAGACCTACTGCTCTGCGGACGGCCAGACGGTGATGACGATCACGGCGCAGGCTTCCGGGGAAGCGACTACCGCCATCAACCTGTACTGGCAGGAAGCGTATCCCGGCGCCTGTGAAGACAGCCCGGCAATGCAGGGTGGCGTCAATCCCGT
>QGUR01000309.1 GCA_003242205.1 Chloroflexota bacterium
CGAAGGGTTCACAGAGCTAACAACTGGGCTATAATTCCGCACGGTTTTGCAAGTTACACACAGGCGTTGTATGCGACTTCCAGGTTGGGTTTTTATCGTCGGCGCGGTCATTCTGGTCGGGATGACCGCTCTCTGTTCCGTGATCTCGTTCACCGGCGCGCAGCGCATGGTGGTTGATCTGAGCAACCGCGGCCTTCAGGTCAGTTCGCCTGTAGAGCTGGCGCGCACCCTGCTGACCAACCGCGACGCGCTGTCGCAATCCGGCGCGACAAGCGGCAGCGCCTTCGATGCCTTCATCGCCGCCCTGCCAACCGCGACGCCGACGCTCGCCCCGGCGACGGCGACCCTCGCGCCCGGCGTGACACAGGAAGCAGCAACCCCGGAACCGACAGCGACGCTCGATCCGATGGCGGACATTCCCACCTGGAACGACCCGCGTCGCTTCACGGTGCTGCTTCTGGGCATCGACCAGCGTACCGGCGTCGAGGACGACGAAAAATATTTCCGCACCGACACGATGATGGTCGTCAACATCGACCCGGTTCGCAAGCAGGCGGGCGTGCTCTCCATCCCCCGCGACCTGTGGGTTAGCATCCCCGGCTTCCGCGAAGGACGCATCAACACGGCGAACGCGCTCGGCGACGCGAACGCCTATCCGGGAGGCGGCCCGGCGCTGGCTGCCGAGACCGTCGAAGCCAATCTCGGCATCGACATCGACAAGTACGTGCTGATCAATTTCGACGTCTTTACGGCGGTTGTCGATCTTATCGCGCCTGATGGCGTCGAAATCTGCATCCGCGAAACGATCGACGACCCGTACTATCCGGACGCCGGATATGGCTTTATTCACGTGCATTTCGACCCCGGCTGCCAGCGTCTGGACGCCGAAAGGCTGCTGCAGTATGCGCGCACGCGCAAGACTCAGGGCGGCGACTTCGACCGCGCGCGGCGGCAGCACGAAGTCATCCGCGCCTTGATCGACGAAGTGCTGAACGCGGGTGGTATCGCCAATTTCGTCGGGCAGATCGGGGCGCTGTGGCAGGAGCTTTCCGGCAGCTTCCGCACCAATATGACGCTGGAAGAAGTGCTCAGTCTGGCATCCCTCGCCCAGCAGATCGACACCGACCGGATGATCTTCCGCCAGATCGACAACATGCACGTCCAGTTCGCGACGACCAGTTCCGGCGATCAGGTGCTGGTGCCGAATTACAGCGCGATTCGCAGCGTGATTCAGGAAACCTTCAGCCCGGTTGAGCAAGTTCCCCCGGCCGATTTGCGCCAGCGCTCGCAGGCGGAAAACGCGACCATCGCCCTGTTTAACAATACCAGCATTGCCGGGCTGGCCCGCCAGACACAGGAATGGATGCTGAGTCAGGGCGTGGCAATCGAAACGGTCGGCAACATGCCGGAGCCGGATAACATGGACACCATCATCCAGATGCACACCGACAAGCAGTGGACGGCGCGATATCTCGCCTCGCTGCTTGGGCTGCCGGAAGACCGTATCGTACGATCCAACAACAACCTGTCCGGCACGGACATCGTGGTCGTGCTGGGGCCGGACGTGCAAGCCCTGCTCTCCGGACAATAAAAACAGGGCGGCCCGTCGAAAGGCCGCCCTGCTTGTTTTCTCTCGACAAGCGCGCGTCACGCGCCCTTTTCGATCTCCTGCCGCACCGTATCGACCAGCGTTTCGGCCCGTAGCTGGCCCAGCGTATAGCACGGCCCGCCGAGCCGGTTCGCCAGCCGCATGGCCAGCCCCTGATCGAAGGCGACGTGTTCCATATTGATCGTGACGGTCTTGATGTTGTCGTGCTTGATCTGGTCGGCGATGCGATGCGCTTCCTCCTGCGGTGGCTGGTTGCCGATCGAGACGTTACCGGCCCCATCGGTCAGCAGGATCATCAGCGGCACGATATCCGGGTGCAGGTTCTTTTCACGCCTGATGACTTCATAGGCCAGCAGCAGACCGGCAGACAGAGGCGTTTTACCGCCGACCGGGATAGTCTGGAGCGCCTTCTTCGCCAGCGTCACCGAGTTCGTCGGCGGCAGCACCACCTGTGCGCGATCCTTCTGGAAAACGACAAGACCGACCCGGTCGCGGCGCTGGTAGGCGTCCGTCAGCAGCGACATGATCGCGCCTTTGGTGGCGTTCATGCGCTCGGACACGGCCATGCTCCATGACGCATCGACCACAAACAGGATCAGGTTGGCAGCCCGGCGCACGCGCACTTTCTCGTGCAGGTCGCTCTTCTGCAGCGCGTAGGCCAGACCGCTGTTCTGTTTTTGTTCCCGGCGTCTAAGCTGATAGGGCGCGGCAGCCCGCAGCGTCGCATCGAAAGCGATGTCGGTGGTTTTGCCGCGCGCGGGCCGGGCGAAGATATATCGCCCGCGCTTGCGATCGGTGCGCGTGCGCGACCGGCGACCGCTCACCTTGCGGGTAAGGCGGTCAAGATCGGTCTGGAGCCGGCGCGGCGCGAATTCCGGGCTGGCTTCGACCTTCTTGCCGCCTTCCCACCAGTAGGCATCGCTGTTCTGGAAAACATTCTGGGGGCCAGGATCGGCCTGACCGAAATCAGGCTGTTCCTCCTGCGAGTCACTGGCTAACGCGGGAGTTTTTTTTTGGCTGCCGCCTGTTCACCCTCGGTCGCCAGTTCCTCGGCATCGCCGCCCTCGCCGAACTCGGAGTTGATCTGCTCCAGCTGGCTTTCCAGTTGCGCCATGTTCATCTGCGCGTCGGCGAACGGGCCACGCTTCAGGCGATGCGGGATCGCCAGTTCGAGCGCCAGCAGAATGTCCTGCTGGTTGATGCGCTCACGTCCGTTGAACGCGGCGTGAGCGCGCGCCGTCTTCAGGATGACGAGGTCGGCGCGGTGACCATCTATCTGCAGGCTGCTCGTGAGCGAAGCGATGGTGTACAGGTCGCGGCGCGTGTATTCGACGTTGTCGACAAGCTCGCGCGCCGCCGCAATCTTATCGCTCAGGCGCTGCTCTTCGGCAGCCCACGCCCGGCGGAAACCTTCGGGATCTGCTTCGTAGGCGATGTGGCGCTCAAGAATTTCCATGCGCTCGGCGGCGTCGGCGATACCATGCACCTCGACGGACAGCGCAAAGCGGTCGAGAAGCTGCGGGCGCAGGTCGCCTTCTTCGGGGTTCATCGTGCCGATGAGAATGAAGCGCGCGGGATGCGAAAAGCTGATGCCCTCGCGCTCCACGACGTTCACACCCATAGCCGCCGAGTCGAGCAGCAGGTCCACAACATGGTCGTCGAGCAGATTCACCTCGTCCACATAGAGGATGCCGCGGTTGGCGGCGGCCAGCACGCCGGGATCGAAGTGGCGCTCACCTTTCTGGATCGCCTTTTCGATATCGAGCGTGCCGACGACGCGATCCTCCGTCGCGCTCACCGGCAGGTCGACAAAACGAATCTTGCGACTGACAACCGGCAGTTCTTCGCCCTGATTGGCGCGCTCGCGCACTTCATCCGACCATGTTTCGGGCCGGTCGGGATCATCGTTAAACGGTGAATCGGCGATCACCCGGATTTCGGGAAGCAGCGCCGCCAGCGCGCGCGCTGCAGTCGATTTTCCGGTTCCACGTTCGCCGCGGATGAGAACGCCGCCGATCCGCATATCGACCGCGTTCAGAATCAGGGCGCGTTTCATGCGCTCCTGCCCGACGATCGCCGTGAAGGGATAAACCGGTGCTCGTTTCGTCATGGAGAATTTTTCTTTTCCAACTAGGCCACGCTCGCATTATAACGAAGGGCCGTAAGGTGATCAATTACCAAAGGGCGTGGACTGGCGCGCGCTCAGCCATGGAAATGCGGCAGCACGTCGCGCGCCATGCTCTCCAGCCCGGCGATATCGTCCTGATCGATCCACATCAGCATGAAGCGCTCGACGCCCGCATCGACGTATTCGCCCAGCAGGTCGACAAGCTGCGACCCCACGCCGACGAGGTGTGTCTGCGTGCGGTTGAGCCGTTCCTGCTTTTCCCGCACCTCGGCCTCAGTCCTGCCATAAATCACCTGCGCCATCAGCGAACGCTTGACCGACCGGGGATCGCGGCCTTCCTGTTCCAGCAATTCGGTCAGGTAATTGTTCAACTCGCGGTATTCGGCCGGGCTGACGTGTGGCACGTTCCATTCGTCGGCATATTTGGCCGCAAGCGGCAGTGTGCGCCGTTTGCCCTTGCCGCCGATCAGAATCGGCGGCCCGCCCGCCCGCTGCGGGCGTGGCAGCAGCACGGCCTCTTCCAGCGAGAAATGGCGGCCCTGATAGGTGACCGGCTCCTCGCTTTTGTACAGCCGGGTCGTGATTTCGAGCGCGTCTTCAAACATCTCGAAGCGCGTCCTGCGGTCGTAAAACGGGATACCGAACTGCCGGTGCTCGCGTTCGTGCCAGCCCGCGCCCAGCCCCAGAACCAGCCGCCCGCCGCTCAGGTCATCCACCTGCGCGGCCATGCGCGCGGTCAGGATCGGCTGCCGGAAGGTGACCGGCGACACCAGCGGCCCGAACTCGATGCGGCGCGTCTGGGTAGCGGCGTAGGTCAGCGAAATCCACGTTTCCAGCGACTCCATGTCTGGCGGGCCAATCGTGTAATGATCGGAGCGGAAGACACATTGATAGCCGAAATCCTCCGCTGCCTGAAGCAGCTTGCGCCACCGCTCCCACGTCAGGCCCCACTGGCCCTCAACCATCAGACCGATATCCGTCATTGCCATCCCCTTTTCTGCTACAGATGCACTCTGCCGCTCCAAACATCAAACACCGAGATCGCGGCGCTGGAACTGCCACAGCGCAAGCGCAAAAAGCGCCGCGGCAACCGCAAGCAGCAGCGCGTCATACGCCCACTGAACGCCGTTCACGAGCACGGTCAGGCTTCGATAGTAACTAAAAATCGAGAAACCGTTCAGCCAGTCGAGCAGCGGAACGCCGTCGATCAGGTCATTGATGGCGCGCACGAAATAGCTGGCGAGCACGAACAGCGCGGCAAGACCGCCTGCGCTGCGCGCGCTGCGCGTCGAGACCGAAAGCAGGAGGGTCGCTGCGATAATCGTCAGCGAGATGGGAATCATGTGCCAGATACCCGCCGTCGCATTCGCCACCGTGAAATCGTCCACAGCGACCAGATTGATGCTCAGAACCAGCGCGAGCCACATGATCAGCAAAATGCCAAGCAGCGACGCACAACCCCCCAATGTCTTTTAAACAAAAAAACCAAACAGCGACACAGCCTG
>QGUR01000310.1 GCA_003242205.1 Chloroflexota bacterium
ATGTATCCGCACCCCCCGGAACTCCCCTCCTCCCCTTCGGCGGCAGCGTCAAATGGTTATAAGAGGCAGGCCCAACGCCGCCGACTGAAACGGACATGCCGGCCAGCCCGCCGCCAGCCACCACCGAGCCGCCCACCGTCACACCGCTGCCGCTGTTGAGCCTGACGCCAAGCGTGACGCCAACCCAGACGCCGTCGCATACGCCCACAGCGACGACAATTCCGCCGGCAGAAACCAGCGTGCCGGTGCTCACGCCCGTGCCGCTGCAACCGACGGCCACACAATCCACCGGCGGGGAGCCAACGCGCACGCTCTCGCCCGAAGAACTGGCGCAGTTCATGACGCCGGTCGCCTTCCGCACGCCGCTTGTCACAAACGAGCCTATCACACCGCCACCGGGGCCAACGCTGGACGTCACGCCAACCTTCGTCACGCAGGACGCCCCGGCAGTCGTCGTACAGTTGACGCCGGTCCTCGCGACGACCACGCCACAGGCGCAACCCTCGCCGACGCTGCTGCCCATCCCGCCGACCAGCACGGATCTCCCCGTCAATCCGGTCCCACAGGTAGTCGACCTGCCGCCGCTGCGCGAGATCATCGTGCCGGAAACCATTGCCTATTCGCTGAGCACCGGAACCGGCGTCATCGGCGTACAACCGGTGTCGCTCAACATCAACCCGGAAATCTTCGCGCAGAACCCGGCCAACCCGAACCAGTACATCGCCGTCAACGCCGCCGGGCAGATGCACTTCATCAGCGATTTCGCCGCCGGGACGGTCGAACAGATCGACATCCCGATGTTCACCCGGTACACCTACGAAGTCACCACCCGCGAGGAAAACAACGCGGCGGTGGCGGCGGTTGATTGGGCGCGAGATGGCACGCTGGCGTTTATCGTGGATGGGGATAGCATCGATTTCGATGGCGTGTGGTTGTGGTCGCCGGGAGGAAGCGCAATCCGGTTGCTGCGAGACTGCCCGCCAAGCTGCGAACTGGTGCTGGATACCGCCGGGCTGACGCGCTGGGAAAGCCGCAGTATCGACTGGTCGCCGCAGAGCGACGCCCTGCTCATCAAAATCGGCCTGTTGGACGAAGGCCGCGACGCCCTGCTCGTCGCCCGGCGCGATACGCCGAACGAAGAAGCCGTGCCCGCTCCGGTGCTACGCTACGACTATGGAAGCTGGAGCCCGGATGGCCAGCGGTTGATCGTTAGCGGGCGCGGCCCCGACGGGCGCGTCGTCATGGGTTCCATCAACCGCGACGGCAGCGGCGAAAACCTGACACTGGCCGAAACTCATGGTTTTCGCTGGGCGCGGGACGCCGTCGAGTACAACGGGCGGGTTTACGCGCTGGCGTCACGCGGCGGGCCGGACGCGCCCCACGAGCTGATTACAGCGGACGGCGAAGCGATTAGCGGGCAGATCGGCAACGGGCCGCCCGTGCGCGTCAGTTGGAGCCCGGACCACAGCGCGGTTCTGGTGGTCACAAGTGAAAACGGCGCGTTGCGCCACTTCATCGCCCACGTCGATCCTCCCGCGCTGCAGGAAATTTCCATGCATGTCGCCAACAGCATCGCGGTCGATTGGGTCAACGAAACGCCGCCTGTACCCGACGTGCCGGATGCCCCACCAAGTGTCGAGCCAGACCTGCCGGCCCTGCCCGATGTGGAGCTGACGGCTTTCCAGCCGGGCGAAGTCGTGCATCCGCTCGAACTGCTCAACCTGAGGACCGCGCCGAGCGAAAGCGCAGAGATCATTGCCGTGCTGCAGCCGGAACAAGCGCTAACCATCATCCGGGGGCCACAGCCCGCCGAAGGTCACGAATGGTATGAAGTCGAGGTCGATGGAAGTCTGCGTGGATGGGTCGCCGGAGTCGCCAGCGGGGACCTGATGCTGCAACCGGAGGTGCGAGGATGAAGGCGCTATTTCCCGCGCTTCAGCAGCGTCTCAAGATACGCCTTCAGCACAACCGCCTGATTATGCTCGGTGTCCTTTGCGCCATACACCAGCGTGATCCGCTGCTGGTTGCCTGCGCGCTCCAGCAGTTTGCGTGGCTCGTCGGAAGCCGCGAGTTCCCCGGTATACTCGCGCGTGAATTCCTCAAACTTCTCCGGATCGTGGTGAAACCGGCGGCGCAACTCCGTGCTCGGCGCGATTTCTTTACACCATTCATCCAGTTCCAGCGCTTCTTTTTTGACACCCCGCGGCCACAGGCGGTCCACCAGCACGCGGTAGCCGTCGGATGGCGAAGGCGGATCATAAGCACGCTTGAGTCTGATCTCCATGCTGTTGACCTCCATAGTGTCGCAACATGCGTTTAAGACCATTTTTACAGATTTTTTTCACAAAGAAGGGATGACATAGGAATTAAGAGCGTCTAGAGTTAAGAGCAATAGATAATTTTGGAAGGGAATACAATGGCCGAGCAGCGCAGAGTCAAACGATACGACACCAAGACGGGTCGTATCCAGCCGATCGAAGAACCGCGAAGCCCGGTTGAGCCGCCGATGCCGGTGAAGACACCGGAAGCCGTCGATATGTCCGGCTCAACTGGCATCTTCCGTGCTGTCGGCGAAGGCGAGGACATTCGCCGGCAACAGGACGACTCTCCGAACCCATCGGCTCCCGCGCACCTGTAACAGCGGCGCTTACGTAGCTGCGAAATACTCGCGGATGGCGTGCGGCGCGAAGATGCCCCGGTCGGTGATGATCGCGCTGATGAGGTGTGGCGGCGTGACGTCGAACGCCGGATAATAGCCATTGATGCCGTGAATGGCCGTGCGCACCGTTCCTTCCTCGCCCCGCGCATAGAAAACTTCTTCCGGATTACGCTCCTCAATCGGAATATGCGCGCCGGTTTCGGTTTGCGGGTCCGGCCCGTCGTAGCCCAGAACGTAGAACGGTTTGCCGAAGTGATGCGCCGCAATGGCGTGCGCCAGCGTGCCGACTTTGTTGGTGATATGCCCGTCCAGCGTAATGCGGTCGGCGGCGCAGATAAACTTGTCCAGACGGCCAATGCTCATCAGGTGCGCCGCCATGCCGTCGGTGATCAGGGTGAACGGGATGCCAAGCTCGCGCGCGCTGGCGGCGGTCAGGCGCGCGCCCTGAAAGTAGGGCCGGGTTTCGCAGCCGACCAGTTCGACGTGTTTGCCGTTCTGTTTGGCCGTCCACAGCATCCAGCACAGCGCCGCCCCGGCGATGCAGTGAGTCAGAATACGATCGCCATCGCGCAGCAGCCGTGCGGCATGTTCGCCACAGGCGCGGCTGACGTCGTTGCCGCGCTGAATCTGGCCGTTGACATAAGCCAGCGCCGCCGCGAACGCATCCTCGCCCGAACGGAGCGCGTCCAGCGCGACGCGCAGCGTCGCCGGTACGACATGGTTCAGGTCATCGGCGGTCGGGCGCGTCGCCAGCAGGCGTTGCGCCGCCTGTTCGAGTTGCGCCGCCCGGCTGTCCGTATTGCCGGTCAGGTTGCGCGCCGCCAGCGCCAGCCCCAGTCCGGCGACATAAGCCAGCGGCGGGCCGCCCTGCACGACCATGTCCTCAATCGCGCGGGCCACCTCTTCGACCGTTCTCAGCGCGACATACTCGGTCGCAAACGGGTATTTACGCCGGTCGAGAACCACGACCGCCTGCGCTTCTTCGTCATAGCGCAGCGTCTTAAAACGATCCGCCAGCAGCGCCGGAATATCATGGATGGTCTCGTTCATGCGCCTGTCTCTGGTAGCTGAAATCACGTCGACTCATCGACCGTGTAGGGAAGCGGACGCCGCAGCATCGCCTCGATAGCCTCGGGACTGACTTTACCGTGATGCAACGCAACTGCCACCTCCAGTTCGTCGCGGATATCCAGCGACGGGCAACTCGCGCGGCTGTCGGTTCCGAGATAGACGGGAACGCCCGCCGCCAGAAACGCTTCCAGCGGCATGCGCCCGCATTGCAGACGCAGATTGCTGCGCGGGCAGTGAACGACGCTGCAGTCGTTGGCTGCAATCCGCAGCACATCCTCCTGAGCTACATGAATGGTATGCACCAGCAGCGGCTTCAGCTCCAGCGCGCCCAGATTGTCGAGATACTGGACCGGCGTGACCATCGGCGCGCGTATCGGCGACAGATTGAGCGCCAGATAATACTCATCGACCAGCGGGCCGGTATCGAGGCTCAGGTAATCGTACTCCGCCGCGCTTTCGGCCACATGGATGCACAGCGGTAGCGCCTCACGGCGCGCGTAGTCGAGCGCCTTTTCCCACAGCACCGGATGCACCGAATAGGGCGCGTGAATGCTGAGGCCCACGCGCATGTCGCTGCGCTCTTTTGGACGCCAGGCGTCGATAATCGCGCGCGCCTGATTCAGCCGCTCGTCGGCCTGCGCTTCGTCCAGCCCCAACACCTCGACATAGACGATGCCTTTGAGCCCGGAGGCCAGCAGGGGGCCGATGCTAATGCCCGTCGCCGTGATATCGCCGACGTGAGTAGCGCCGGAAGCCAGCAATTCCAGAATGCCATCCTCGATAGCGGCTTCATAAATGCGCCGCCAGTCGCTGCCGAGACGCCAGCGCCGCTCAACCAGATGTGTCAGCCAGGACACAAACGGCTGACCGCTGACGCCGGGGCAAGCATCGGCCAGCCAGCCAAGTTCGAGATGGGTGTGCGCGTTCGTAAGAATCGTCATTGTTCAAGCGATGAATAATCAATAGCTGAGAAAGCAGGCGTTAGCGCGTCCTAACGCCCATCATGCGCGGCGAACCGCGACGCTTCGCCGTTCCACTCCCGGTTTTCAGACTCAATTTCGCCAATTACAACGGCAGCCGTCTGCGGATTTTTACCGTATTCGTTGACCAGCAGTGACGTGGTTACGCCCGCAATCAGGCGTTCCCTCTGTCCGCCGGCAGCGCCTCTGGCGATACGGATGCAGGGCATGACGCCTGCTCTCGAAGCGCGCCGGAACAGGCAACAGTATAGCACTACCGGACAGGTTGTACGGGCACATCTGCGCAGGATGAACTCACTTCCATAAATTCACCATCAACCCACCCGGTCTGGTCGTCGTAAATGACATACCACCAGCTTGAATCCGCGTTCCGACCGTAGATGGTAATCGTCGTATCGTAGGGAATGGTGAGCAGCGTTTCGGCCTCGTGATCGGGTTCGACACGCAGCCCAAGGTTATCAAGACCCAACCACTCACAGGGATCGGCAGCCTTCGG
>QGUR01000022.1 GCA_003242205.1 Chloroflexota bacterium
CACAAGTTTTCGACAGCCAGAAGATGATCAAAGGGCTGATAGGCATCCGCAACAAAATTATCGGCGGAAAAGCATAGCGTTGCGCGGGCGGCAGGGCTAAGATAGAGCTGGATACCGCCCTGAAAGATGCATGTTGCCGTGTGTCTGCGGTAACGTGCGGTGATCGCGATGCTGCAACTCGTCGTTCAAGCTATTTTCACAACTGCGGGCGGTTGCGCTGGTATCTACCGGGCAACCGTCGCATGATTGCCTCCAGATCGTTGCTCAACCGGCGGCGCTTCGCGCTGCTGCTGGCCCTGATCGTCTGTCTCGCTTCGGTGTACATGGTCACCTATTCGGGGCGGATCGAAAGCGGCGATTCTCTCTACCTGTTCGACGGCGTCAGCAGTTTCGTTCAGTTTGGCGACCTGCTGCTCGATGAATCGGCAGGCACACGACCGCTTCAGACCTTCGAGGACGTCAGCTTTTACCCGTTGCCCAGCGTGGATGTCGAGCCGTTACAGGTCATTCTGGCCGCGCCGCTGTTCGCGCTGGCCCAGACGCTACCCGGCATCGGCCTCGTTCATAGCACCTGGCTGTTCAACATTCTGGTGATCGCCGTGGCGGCGGGCGTCTTGTTTGCCTACGCGCTTGCGCTCGATTACAGCGAACGTACTGCCGTGGCGTCGGCGCTGATTTTCGGCATTGCGACGATCGTCTGGCCCTACAGCAAGTCATTTTTCCGCGAGCCTTTGGCGCTGCTTCTGCTGTTGCTGGCGGCTTTGTTTGTCGAGCGCTGGCGATATAGCGGCTATCGTTCGCTTGGACTGCTGACGTTGCTGCTGCTGGCTGTCGCCGGTATGCTGCTGACGAAGGCGACGACCGCGCTGGCGCTGCCGGGCTTGCTGGTCCTTACTCTGCCATCCTTCAGGCGCGCGAACCGCCGCGTGTTCATTGCCATTATCCTGCTGCTGTTGCTGGCGGCGGCCCTGTTCGGCGCACTCGCTCTGTATGGCGATCAACTCGGTATCGGGCAGCGTTACGATCTGCTGTCGCGCTTCAGCGGCGAGTGGAGCCGCTACGGCTGGCAGGCGTTACACACGTATCTGCTAAGCTTTGGTGGCAGCATCTGGGGCACTTCCCCGATCACGCTGCTGGCGCTGCCGGGCTTGTTCCTGCTGGCGCGTGAAAGAAGGTATCGCTACCTCGTCGCGGTTCCGCTGATCGTGCTGGCGTTCGCGGTTGGCTATGCTTTTTCCAGCGGAGCGCAGTGGTTTGGCGGGTTATCGTGGCCGCCGCGCTTTCTCGTGCCGGTTGTGCCATTCCTGATACTGGCGGCGCTCCCGGTGATCGACCGCCTGACCAACCCGCGCACATCGACCTTATGGGTATTGTTATTCCTGTTGCTGTTGTTTTACAGCCTGTGGGTTCAGTTCGCGGGTGTCAGCCTGCCATGGGGCGACTATGCCGACGCGCTGCCACCAGCGGCCAATGGATTGCTCGAATGGAGTGGCGGCCTCAATCTGGTCGAGTATTCGCGCCCGGTGCTCATTCCCCAACTTTGGTCGAAGCGCCCGATTGACTTTGCGTGGACGCGCGTTGGCGTTGTTTGGTGGCCGCTGGCGTTCGGTGGGCTGGCGGTGGTGGCGGCGCTGGTTGTCTGGCGCGCCATGCCGCGCAGCACGCACGCGCGGCCCCGTGGCATGCCCGTTCTGGCCCTCCTGTTGCCCATCGCCTTTGTGTTTCTGACCTATGCCGGGTTGCGGGCCATTCGCCATGATCCGCTGTATTTGCCGCCGGATCGTCCCGGCCTGATGCCGCTGCTATCCATTCTGGCGCAGGAGACGGACCGGCATGACCTGCTGCTGTTGAGCAACCGCGAGTACGAAAACTTCTTCCTGAACACGCCGCGCGACGATGAAGCGCGTGTGATTGGCCTCGGCAACCAGCGCGGCGACCGCCCCAGTGAAACGCAACTGCCGCGCGTGGAAAGTAACAATCCCGGCGAACGGCTTGCAACGTTCGTGCGGCCGATGCTTCACAGTTTTGCCGATGTTCGCAGCCGGCTGTGGTTGCTGGAAAACAAAGGGCCGGACTTTCCATGGGCCGTACGCCCGGTCGAGCAATTTATGTCGGTCAATTACTATCCAATTCGCGTGCTCATGACCGACCCGCCGGATCCAACCGTCCGGTTGATCGAGTACAGCACGGTGGACGCGCCAGATCCCTATGCGTTTCTCAATCCCGAAACGCTGACCGACCTTGTTTTTGGCGATGGCTTCCGGTTGGTGGGCTATACGATGCCGGTAGGCGTGTCCTACTTCGGCGGCGACGTGTTGCCGGTGTCGTTTATGTGGCAGACAGACACGCCCGCCGAACACGATTACCGGATTGCCTGGTTCCTCCGTTCTGCCGATGGCGCGCCCATCGCTCAGGGCTGGGACAGCGCCCCGCGAGGCGACTTTGAGCGCACCAGCGAATGGCCGGTTGGCGCTCCCTTCTGGGACAATCGCGCCATGCGCCTGCCGCGCACTCTGGCTCCCGGTCAATACCAGATGTGGGTCAAGGTTTACTATCTGGATGAAACGTTGACGCCGGTTGACCTGCCCGTGTCTGGCAGCGAGGTGATCGACGGCGTCATTGGCGTGCTGCCGACCCGAATACAGGTTCCGGGCTAGCGTTGTTCGTCCCGAAACTGCGCGATGATCGCCCGTTTCTCCGCGTCGCTCATCAGCGGATGCTTCAGGATGTCATCCTTAAACTCGACGCTGTTCCAGGCTGCCAAAATTGCCAGTGCGATGGCGACGAGCAGCGCCAGACTGTAGGCTGGGCGTTTCAGGTGTTTCGGGATGGACTGCCATAGCCAGCGCAGTGCCATCGCTCCCATGACTGAAAATGCGGGCAGAACCGGCAGCAGCAGGCGCGGATCGTAGCTGGTGAACAACCACCACGCCGCGAAGAAGGGCAGCGTCCACAGCATCAGCAGCAGGGCGGTTTCCGTCTGCCTGCGCTGATCCATCAGACGCTCGATGGCGTATAGCAATCCGAAGGCGAACGCCCAGCCGGACAGACTGTAAATCTCCGGGCGGGTCACGAATAGCAGCAGGTTGTCCAGCGTCGGGCGGGCCTGATCGGTCCATGCGGTTGGCGGCACGAGAAAGCCCGCTCCGGCCAGATTTCGCAGATACCATGGGGCGGCGATCAGCGCGCACGCGACCAGTCCTGCGAAGAACGATTGCCAGTTCATTCGCCGCCGGGCGAGCGCGAGGGCAAACCAAAGCGCCCCCACCGGCGCGCCGATCAGCGCTGGATTTTTCGCCCACGCAGCCTTCCCCTGTAAAGCGACCGCCGCGACTGCATCGCCGGGTTGGCCGCCGTGCCAGACGCGCAAAGCGAAGCAGGCCGACAGGGTGTAGAAAAAGGCCATCGGCAGATCGACGTAACCGGCTGAAGCCCAGCGGCCAAACGTCGGCGCCAGCGCCAGCAGCAGCGCGGCCAGCCAGCCGGTCTGCCTGTCTGCCGCTTCGCGCCCAAGCATGTAGGCCGCCAGCACTGCGCCGAGGCTATACAGCGCCGGCAGCAGCCGGGCCAGGTATTCGTTCTCCCAGCCGGACGCCAGATACGTAAAAGCGTAGGCCAGCGGCATCATCGCCGGATAGGTCAGATACAGGCTGTCGGAACCGGTGAGCGGGAGCAGCGCGCCACTCCGGGCGATTGCGCTTGCCTGCGCGTGGTAAATGCCGAGCGCGTCATCGCGGGAAAACGGCCAGTAAACGGCATTGAACACCACGGCGGCGGCAATCGCCGCGATCAGCAGCACCGGAACTGCATAGGGGCCGGTAGCAGATCGCAGCGGAGGCTTGATGAATCCCAGACGTTGCCATGCCAGCCAGCCCGGAAGCATGAGCAATAGATAGACAAAGGTGATGAGTGGTACGGTCAGGGGCAACCCTGCCAGCGATAGCCAGAACATTGCCAGCGTCAGCGCGCCAGCGCTGGCAGTGAGCGTGAGCGCCGTCGTCATCGCCAGTTCCGGGCGGCCATGGTTCAGCCGCGCCGAAAGCCACACTGCCCACGGAAACGCGCCGATGTGAATGGCGATGACGAGGAGCCAGGCGAGTATATCCATGATCGTCATCTGGCGTTGCCTGGATGGACATGGTTTGCAGAGCAGCAAGCGCCGACTACAATCGTCGCGTTTGCGCGCTGCAGATGTGGCAGTGAGCCGCGTTCACGGACAGTCAGGATCAATGCTTCCTCGCTTCGTCGCGGTATGTAAAGGCGCAAGTAACGTATTCTACATGGCGACAGCCCAGAGGAGAATCGTGTGAACACAGTTGCTTTTCGCCGGAAACGCGAGCTGTTTGTTTCAACGGCCATTCTCCTGTTTCTGTTCGGCGCTTATTCCGTCGCGATTGACCGCTTTCCGCCGTTCATTGATGAAATGATCCACGTTCATGGCAGCGAGCAGGGCTATACCATCAGCCCGCTGGAGAACGTCGATCTGGGGCGGCAGTTCACCATATGGTGGATGATGCTTTTTCAGACGCACCGGGAAGCGCCTATCTGGATTAGCCGTATCGCCACGTTGCTGACAGGCATGGTCGCCGCGGCGTCCGTCATCGCGATCGGGCGGCTCGCTGGGGGCCTGTGGGGCGCGGCGCTGGCCGGGTTGCTGTATGTCTTCAGTGCCTACAACCATTTTTTCAGCCGCTTAGCACTGGCAGACCCAATTGCGGGCGCGGCAGTGCTGCTTGCCATTTATTTCGCTTATCGCCTCAGGCGTCGGGCGACGGTTGGAGATGCCGTTCTCACCGGATTATGCCTGTTTCTGGCGGTTGGCGCGAAGGTCAGCGTCATTCCTTATCTGGGAATTATCGTTGCCGCGGCGGCGGCGCTTTCCCCTCCGGGCCGGCCATGGCGCGAGCAGGTCAGGTGGGCTGTGGTCGCGCTGGCTGTCGCCATCGTTTCGATTGTGGCGTTGGTGGCAGGTTTCCGGTTGCTGGGCCATGATTTTCTCAGTAATTCATTTTCCTACGCGCTGACTAACCGCGGCGCGACGTCGCCTTCAACG
The DNA here is from genome assembly GCA_003242205.1 of Chloroflexota bacterium. Taxonomy (GTDB): domain Bacteria; phylum Chloroflexota; class Anaerolineae; order Aggregatilineales; family Phototrophicaceae; genus ZC4RG36. Next base: position 5,054 of record QGUR01000022.1, read on the forward strand.
CTGCTGGACGCCAACCGGATTGCTGCCAACATCCGCTTTACCTTCGAGATTATCGCCGGTTATCTGGGCCTGATCCCAACCATCGGGGCGCTTGTCGCCGTCGGGTGGCTGCTTGCTCGCCGTCGCTTTTATTTGCCGCTATGTCTGGTTGGGCCGCTGCTGGTCGTATGGCTCAACCAGATTCAGGAATCGCGCTACCTGTATGTGCCGGGGGCGCTGCTGATGCTGTGCGCGGCCATCGTGCTGGCGGATATTGTGCGCAAAAGCCAATCGCCGGTACGGGTCGCCATCGTTGGGTTGGTCATGGTCTGGGGCGGCGTGCAGTGGCTGCCGTTCGCGTTGACAGCGGCAGACGATCCGGCGCGGCTGCCGTTGCCGGAGGTGGATGTCCTGCAATATGTTCACTCGGATGCCGCGGGATTTGCGCTGGCGGATGTGCGCGATTATCTGCTGGAACGGCAGCCGCGTCAGGTGGTTGGCCTGCTTGCCAACTGCAACGGGCTGCGCTACCTATCGGTCGCCGATTTCCCGGTCGAATGCCCGGTTCTAAGCCCGGACGGCAGCCGCGTGGACGAACTCGCTGACCTGCTGAACGCGCGGCGGGCTGGCGGTGTCTACGCCGTTCTGGAGGACCTGCCTTACGTGCCCGCGACCAGCCCCGGCAAGCTCGTCCACACGGTTGAACGCATTGGCGACCGGCGAGTGTTATCGATTTTCGATCTTTCGCCTGAAACGTAACAACGCTTTCAGCCTGACGTGACTGCGTGCGGCAGTGGCCGCCCTTGTACGCCCGCGATCAGGTTATCGGCGGCCATGATGGCCATGCGCTCCCGTGTCTTGACGGTTGCGCTGCCGATGTGCGGGACGACAAGTACGTTCGGCAGGTCGAGCAGCGGGTGATCGGCGGGCAGCGGCTCCGGGTCGGTGACGTCGAGCGCGGCGGCAGCGATTGTTCCCTGTGTTAGGGCTTCGTACAGCGCGTTCTGATCGACAACCGGCCCGCGCGCTGTGTTGATCAGAATGGCGGTCGGTTTCATTTTTCGCAGCGTGTCGCGGTTGATGAGATGCCGCGTTTTGTCGTTGAGCGGCACGTGCAGCGAGACGAAATCCGACTGGCTCAGCAGCTCGTCAAGGCTGACGAGCGTCGCGCCAACACTGGCGGCGTCTGCGGCGGTCGCGCTGGGGCTGTGCGCCAGCACACGCATCTCGAATCCGGCTGCGCGCTTCGCCACCGCTTTGCCGATGCGCCCCAGACCGATAATTCCGAGCGTAGCCCCGGTGATGTCTGCTCCGAGCAGGGTCGTTGGCTCCCATGTTTTCCATTTGCCGGCGCGGATGTAGGCTGCGCCTTCAGCCAGCCTACGGGCCGCCGCCATGAGCAAGGCGAAGGCTAGATCGGCGGTTGCTTCCGTCAGCACGCCGGGCGTATTGCCGACGGCAATGCCGCGTTCCCGCGCCGCCGCAATGTCGATATTGTCATAGCCGACGGCGTAATTGCTGATCACCTTTAGCTGCGGTCCGGCGGCATCCATCACCTCACCGTCAATGCGATCCGTCAGCAGGCTGAGGATGCCCTCGACGCCGCGCACTTGCTGCAATAAAATTTCTCGTGTTGGCGGAAGTTGTTCCGGCCAGACATTCATGGCGCATACTGTCTCGATCCTCTCGAGACCGACCTGTGGCAATTGGCGCGTAATAAAGACTTTTGGCTTCATGACTTCCTTCCAGTTGGGCGCTTCCACGAAGAATTTGAGTGTAACACAGGCGCAGGTCGCTTCGTCTCGTACCCTGTCCGTTGCAGATCGAGCCTGGCGCGCCGCCGCCGTCTTGCTGCTTCTGGCGATTTTCGGCCTGCGCGTTGGTCTGATTTCCGAGACATACATGCGCGAGGACGAGGAAATCGCTTTTCGTACCACCGCTCGTGATCTCGGCTATACCGTTTACTATCAGGCCGAGCAGGATGTCCACGCGCCGGTCTGGTTTGTCTCTTTCTGGCTGTGGCAGCAGCTTGCGGGAACCGGCGAATTCACGGCGCGGGTCTATTCAATCCTGCTAAGCAGCCTCACGCTGGCGGTGTTGTATCAGCTTGGCCGGCGCTGGTTTGGCGCTCCGCGCTACGGCGTTTTTGCCGTCCTCGCGCTGGGCGTCAGTTCGTATGCCACGATCTATGCGCTGGAAATTCGGCCCTACGCGCTGGTAATGCTGCTTGCCACGGTCAACATGCTGTTGTTCCGTCGCTGGCTCGTGCGCCGTACGTGGCGGTCCTCGTTGCTCTATGGCGCGTCGGTCGCCGCCTTATTGTGGACGCATTACTTTCTCGCCTTTCTGGTGCTGGCCCAGTTGCTTTATCTGGCGCTCTTCCAGCGGCTGAACCGGCGTTTGCTCCAGCAGTTGCTCGGCGCGGGAGCGCTGGCGTTGCTGCTTTGGTCGCCCTGGCTTCCGGTATTCCTCAACCAGATTGATACCCTGAAACAGGTCGAAAGCGCGTCGGGAGACTTCCGCGCGCTTGGCATCAGCAGTACGACAGCGGCGACTTCGCCGGAAACGGTCTGGAAGCTGGTTCTGCTGGCAACCAACGGGCAGCCGCTATTGTACGCGCTTGTGGTCGCAGCGGGCCTGTGGCGCTGGCACGGGCATCCGGCGTACCGGCTGGCGCTGGTATGGGCGCTTGGCGTTCCGGGCATCAATTTGCTGACTAACCTGGTGTTTGCCGTTCACACGCCGCGCTATCTCAGCTATCTGACGGTGGGGCTGGCGCTGGTGGTTGCGGCGGGGCTTGACCAGTTGCCGGGGCGCTGGCGTGGCTTCGCGCTGGGGACGTTTGTAGCGATTGCGTTCTGGGCATTGCCGTCACAATTGCCACAGCATACGCCATATCGTCATGTACTGCAGACGATGGCGGCGCAGGCGTATCCCGGCGATGTCGTCTATTACAGCGGCGTCGACCCCACCGAAGCGTTACTTCGCTGGCAGATCGACCACTATTTGACGCCGGAGTTGCGCGCCGGTCAGGTCGCCACGCTGCATGAAGCGATGGCCGCGCATGGTGTCTGGTTTGTGACGGCGGACTTTTTCGATCCGCAGGTACAGGCGGAGTTCCGTGCTATCGAGGCGGAGCATCCACTGCAAGTCGTCGCAGGAAGCTGCAACGCCGAATGGTGCTTTCTGGCGCAACGCCTGCAGGGGCCGCCGCGAAGTACACCGGTCTGGTTTGGCGACCAGATCGCTTTCTGGGGCATGGACAACCTTGACCTATCCCCAACGGCGATTCAAGCGCGTTTGTGGTGGCGTGTTGAACGAACGCCGCTGCTCGATTACTCCATCAGCCTGCGTCTGGTTGATGCTTCCGGGTTTCTGGTGGCGCAGCATGATGGGCCAGTTCGGTTCTCCAACGGCGACATCGTGCAGACGTCCCAGCTTGAACCGGGCGGCTTTTATCTTGACGAGCGCAAGCTGACGCCCCTCGAACCGCTCCCGCCGGGAGACTATCGCCTGCAATTGGTTATATACCAATCCTGGGATGGGGTAAGATTGACTTTACCCGACGGCTCGGATACCCTAGACTTGTCTACCGTGTCGTTCCGATAATAACGCCTTCTTTTCTTTCCTCAGGAGCCTCTGGCCCTAGCTGGCTATATTTGGTACGCAACTGCTAGCTTAATATTGTTTCTTCGCGCTTGTGCATGGTTTACCCAGGATAGTGCATGACTTCCGAGTTTGTCGCGCGCCGGTCATATAACACGGATCATCGCAGCCCGCTGCGTTTCATCCTGTCCCACGTCCGCCGGAATCCGGTGTTTGGCGTAACGATGGTCATCGGCGCGTTCAGCAACGCCGCGCTGGCATCGCTCGTGCCGTATTACGTCGGTCAGGCGTTCGATGCCGTAAACGAGTCCGCCGATCTTCAGGTCGTGACGAATATGGTGATCGCGATCGTCCTGTCGCAGTTGCTGCGCTCGTCGTTGCAGCTTATGCGAAACTTTTCGGCGGAAATCTTTGCCCAGCGCATCGAGCGCGATGTGCGCGACGAATTATATGCCAGCCTGCTCGGCAAGAGCATGACCTACCATGATTTCCAGCCCGTAGGCGAGATCATGGCGCGCGTGACCAACGACGTGCGCGAGCTGAACCTGATGATGAACCCCGGTATGAACCTGCTCATCGGTTCGGGCATGTTCCTGCTTCTGCCGGTGTTCAGTTCGCCGCTGTTGATCCATCCGGCGCTCGTGTTGACGCCTGCCATTTTCATTATTCTGTATGTCATTGCTCAGTACCATTACATCCGGCGGCTGAACCCGGCGTCGCAGGCGGTACGCAAAACATTTGGCGATATGAACGCCGAGCTGGCCGAAACGCTCGACGGCCTGCAGGTGGTCAAAGGCTCGGCGCAGGAAGAGGCGGAGATTCGCGGTTTTAATAAGCTGGCGGATAGCGTGCGCGACGCGGTAGTTCATCAGGGGCGAATCGAGGCGCGGTATCTGCCTGTGTTGCTGCTCGGTCTGGCGAACGCCGGCGGTTTTGTCCATGCCGTGATCCTCTACCAGCAGGGCGCGATTGAAGTCGGTCAGATTGTGGCCTATACCGGCCAACTGGCCCTGTTTGGCTTCCCGGTTTTTAGCTCAATCCGTTCCTTTGCACAGTTGACGCTGGGCTATGCCAGCGCCCGCCGGATTCTTGAGGTCATCACCGCTGAAACTGACCTCGACCAGAATGTTTCGGGGTACGAAGCAGACATCAAGGGAGCGATCACGTTCGAGAACGTGGCGTTCGGTTATGTCGAGGGCCAGCGGGTGTTACACGACGTGTCGTTCACCATCGAGCCCGGGCAGACGGTTGCGATTGTGGGACAGACGGGTTCGGGCAAAACCAGCATCACCAAGCTTATCAACCGCATCTATGACGTTGACAGCGGTTCGGTGAAGGTGGATGGCGTCGATGTGCGCGACTGGAAGCTCGAATCGCTACGGTCGCAGATCAGCATCATCGAGCAGGATATCTTCCTGTTCAGCCGCTCGATTCGTGAGAACATTCGCTTTGGCCGGCCCGATGCGACCGACGAGGAAGTAGAGGAAGCAGCGCGCAAGGCTCAGGCACACGACTTTATCATGTCCTTTCCCGACGGCTATGACACGGTGATCGGCCAGCGCGGCGTGACGTTGAGCGGCGGCCAGCGCCAGCGTCTGGCGATTGCGCGGGCCTTCGTCACCAATCCGCCGATATTGATTCTGGATGACAGCACCAGCGCTATCGACAGCGCGACCGAAGACCGTATTCAGCAGGCCATCTGGGCGGCGGCCAAAGGGCGCACGACGATTCTGATCACGCACCGCCTGTCGCAGATTCGCTGGGCCGATCACATCATCGTGCTCAAACAGGGGCGCGTTGTTGCTCAGGGCCGGCACGAAGACCTGCTGGAGACATCGGAAGCCTACCGGCGTATTTTCGCGCGTTACGAGGGCGCACAGAGTACACAGGAAAGTCAGGCTGTGAAAGCGGCAACTGACACACGTGGTCATTAACGAGGACAGAGCATGGGCTTTTTTGGTGGCCTGAGCGCGGAAGCATACGACCGTCAATACGACGACACGGTCTTGCTGCGTCGCATTGCATCCTATTTTGCGGTTCACAAGCGCGACGTGATCGCCGTTCTGGCGTACATTGTGCTGATTTCGCTGGTGGCGTCGGGCATTCCGGTCCTGATTGCCATTGGCATCGACCTGCTTGAATCCAACGCGGAGGTCAATCAGATTGCGTTGGTGGTCGGGGCGGTCGTGGTGGTGTCGGCGCTGGAATACGTCTTCTTCTGGCTGCGAACCCGGTTGTCGATCCGCGTCGTTGGTGACGTCATCAGCAAGCTACGTAAGGACGCCTTTCGGGCTGCGGTTTACCGCGATCTGGCTTTTTACGACGAGACGACTTCGGGCAAGGTCGTCAGCCGTATCACCAGTGATACGCAGGAGTTCTACCAGATTTCACTGATTTCGATTGACCTGTTCAGTCAGGTGATCGAAGTGTTGGTGCTGTTTGTCGTGCTGCTCAGCCGCGACTGGCGGCTGACTCTGGTTTTGATGCTTATGGCGCCGCTGATTGTCGGTCTGGCGCTGGTTTTTCGCCGCTTCGCGCGCGCGGCCACGCGTCAGGGCTCGCGCGCAATGGCAGCGGTCAACGACAACATTCAGGAAAGCGTGACCGGCATCAGCGTCGCCAAGAATTTCCGCCGCGAGGCGATGATCTACGACGAGTTCACGGAAGTGAATAACCAGTCGTACCGCATCAACCTGCGGCGAGGCTTTGTGCTGGCGCTGGTATTCCCGGCGTTGAACGCGACCGCCGGGTTCATGATCGGCAGCATTCTCTACCTCGGCGCGCTGACGGTCATCAGCGGCGCGATTAATATCGGGTCATGGTTTCTATTCGTGCAGGGCGTCGATCGCTTCCTGTTCCCATTCATCAATCTCGCGTCATTCTGGAGCCAGATTCAGCAGGGACTGAGCGCGATTGAGCGTATCTTCGCACTGATCGATGCCGAGAACACGGTCGTACAGGTGGACAACAAACCGGCGCGCAACATCAAGGGGCGGATCGAGTTCAAGGATGTCGTCTTTCGCTACAACACCGGCGAGGTCATTCTCGATCGCTTTAACCTGACCATTCAACCGGGGGAGAACGTCGCCTTCGTGGGGCATACCGGCGCGGGCAAGAGCACGATTGCCCGGTTAATCGCGCGCTTTTATGAGTTTCAGGAAGGTGAGTTGCTGATAGATGGTCAGGACATTCGCAGCTTCGACCTGACTTCATATCGCAGCCACCTCGGTATCGTGCCACAGCAGCCCTTTCTCTTCAGCGGCACAATCATGGACAACATCCGCTATGGCCGCCCCGATGCAACCGACGAGGAAATCGAAGAGGTTGCCTACACCGTGGGCAACGGCGAGTGGCTGGAGACTATGCCGAACGGCTTGCTCAGCGATGTCGGCGAGCGCGGTTCACGGCTGAGCATGGGCCAGCGCCAGTTGGTCAGCCTGCTGCGCGTGCTGGTACAAAAGCCGGAGATTTTCATCCTCGACGAGGCGACGGCCAGCATCGACCCGTTCACCGAGGCGCAGATTCAGGAAGCGCTCGATCTGATCCTGTCGCGCTCGACTTCAATCCTCATCGCGCATCGCCTGAGCACCGTACGCAGCGCTGATCGCATCATCGTGCTGAGCAAGGGGCGGATCATCGAAGAGGGCAACCACGAACAGTTGATGGCGCAGGGAGGCCACTACGCGGAACTGTACAATACCTACTTCCGCCACCAGTCGCTGAGTTACGTCGAGCAATCGAAAGCGTTGTTTGCGGGCGAAGGCAGCGCCGATTAGGCCCTCATATCTGCCTCACGCATCATGCGGGGCTGCTCATGCGTGCGGCAGAAGCCGTGCCACTTTCGTAGCTGCAGAGCGTCACGCCCATACAACATAAACGGCGCTGCTCATCGGTTCAACGATGACAGCGCCGCGCTGGTCTAAGGAAGCTTGCGGAGCGTTATGCCGGCACTTCCATCACGATGGCTTTCGCAATGTCGTCTTCGAGCGAGAGTTCGGTATAGCCGGCGCGCACGACGATGGCGGGCCTGCGCTGCACCAGCGTCAGGTCGCAGCCGGGCATGATGCCCATGATCAGCAGGCGTTCAGCCACTGCCTCGTTGTCTGTATCTACGGAGATAACCCTGCCGGTCTTGCCCGTTGCCAGATCACGCAGGCAGCAGCGGTGGCCACGCGTCTCCGGGGCAGGCGCATGGTTGATTCCGAACACGCGCCTGAGCGACCGGGCAAGCCTTGATTTGGAGGTATCTGGCGTCTGGTAGCCACAGCCGGGGCAGCAGACTACCGTGCAGTGCCGGGCCAGCGGACACGCCGCGTGGCATGAGACAGCGTTCTCGTCGTATTCAAGCCCACAGAGCGAACACTTCATCACGACTTTATCCATCTAGAAGGCTACGCCGAAAGCGCGCAGCAGGGCATTCACCAACCCGCCAACGGCAAAGGCCAGCGGAAAGACAATTCCGGCGACATTGACGGCAACGCGCACGCCAAACTCCTTCACGATCAGGAGCAGGTTGGCGATACAGGGCATGAACAGCGTGATCACGATCAGGCTCACCAACACTTGCTGGGCGGTCAGTTCCCCGGCCAGCGACATGGCGAACAGGCCTGCCGCGCCGTAATCGCGCCGCAGGAAGCCGATCAGGAACGCGCCGGTAGCAGCGGCGGGAAGCCCAAGCAGGCCGACGACGATGGGAGAGGCAACCTGTTCCGCCAGCACCAGCGCGCCTGTCCTGTCGAGCGCGAACAGCAGCAGCGTCCCGATGGCAAACAGCGGCAGCACTTCCTTCAGATACCATTCGACTCGCGCTGCTGTCTTGATAAGGATGTTGCTGATGCGCGGCAGGCGCATTGGCGGCAACTCCAGAATGAACGGGCTGCGGTCTCCCGGCAAAAGACGCGCGGCGATCAGGCCGACCGCCAGCATGGTGGCGACGATTACACCTGCCCAGATGACCGCCCCGGCAGGGCCAACCGCGCTCATCATGCCGAGGATGACGCCAAGCTGGGCCGAACAGGGCACGCCGAGCGCCAGCAGCAGTGTCGTGAGTAAACGTTCCTTGCGCGTCTCCAGCATCCGCGTCGAGAGCGTTGCCATGGTATCGCAGCCGAGGCCGAGCACCATTGGCAGCACGGCCTTGCCGTTCAGACCCATGACCATAAACGCGCGATTGAGCATGACTGCCAGACGGGGCAGGTAGCCGCTGTCTTCCAGTATCGAAAAGGCGATGAAAAACAGGCTGACAATCGGCAGTACAAGCGCGAGGCCGTAGGTCAGTGCCATTGTGATAAGCCCGTAATCGCCCACCAGCAGATCGTGGATGAAGGGAATGGGCAGCGCGGCATCGACAATACGTGTCGCCAGCGGGTTGATCCATTCGCCAAACACCGTGCCTTCCATGAAGTCGACCAGTGTGCCCGCGCCGAACTCGCCGACGAGTTTGTAGACGGCGAACAGCACGGCGATCAGGATGGGCCAGCCCCACACTGGATGTACTGCCCAACGCGATAGGTTCCACGCGATACCTTCACGTTGATGGCGGTGGATGGTCATGACTTCGTCAGCCAGACGCCACGCCGCGCTGATCTGCTGTTCGATCAGCAGGGACTTCACAGGGCGCATGGTGCGGGTGGCGATTTCCGCCTGAATATCGCTCAGCGCGCCGTTGAGGCTAAAACGCTGCGCCAATTCTGTATCGCCGGCTAGCAGGCGCATGGCAGTTGCTCGCCGCGCCGGAAGGTCGTCGGGAAGCAGCATTTCGACGCGGTCAATCGCGCTTTCAAGCTCCGGCGTGTAACTATCCAGCCGTTTCAGTGGGCGGGCATGTTGGAGGCTTTGGAGCAGCCTGTCCAGCCCTTCGCCGCGCGTGGCCACCATCGGCACGACTTCAATCCAAACCAGCGGGGAGAGGCGCTCTGAATCGAGACGAATGCCGTGTGCGGCAGCTTCGTCCACCATATTGATCGCGAGCACAACCGGCAGTTTGAGTTCTGCAAGTTGCGAGGTGAGCAGCAGGGCACGACGCAGGTTTTTGGCGTCCGCTACCTGTACGACCGCGCGCAGATTGCGCTCGCCGCTGAGCAGGATGTCGCGCGTCACGCGTTCGTCGTCGCTGTTGCCGTAGAGCGTGTTTGTGCCCGGCGTATCGACGATGACGCTGCCGTCGGGTAGCCGCCCTTCGGCCAGTTCAACCGTTGTTCCGGGGTAATTGGAGACGGTGACGTAGCGCCCGGTCAGCGCGCCAAAAATCACGGATTTGCCTACGTTCGGGTTGCCCACCAGAACGATCACGCCGTTGTCATCGTCGTGGCAGGTTTCGCCGTTTCCGGCACAATGGCTCACTGCGCCCTACCTTTCGTCAGGCAATCGTGGCAATAACCTTCCAGACAGGCGCAGATTTGCGTGATTTCACCGAGCTGCGGGTGCTCGTCTACGTAGGCGCGGAGGGCCGCAATGGCTTCGGGGCAGTCGATTTCGCAGATCCGGCCACAGCCCCGGCAGCGGAAATGAAAACGCTCTGCTTCTCCGGCCTTCTGGAAATAGGCTCGCTCATGGTCGACGGATACGTGCACCTGCTTGAGCTGCCCGCTTTCGAGCAGTGCATTGAGCGTGCGATAGACAGTCGTCAGGCTGATGCGCGGGTTCAGCGCGCGGGCGCGGTTGTAGATGCTCTCCGCTGTCAGGTGTCCGTGATGGGCGTTGATGACGTCGAGGACGGCGCGTCGTTGTTCGGTCAACCGCCACCCGCTTGCCTGCGCCTTTTGTTTCATGTCCGCAGTGTCAGACATGTCGCGCCCTCCGGTGGAGCTGCGCCAGTTGCAAATGATTTTCAGTTGCAATTATCGGTGCTGCGGGCGAACAACTGCAGTGACAGACGCGAGGGATCGACTATGACATTAGGCGCAAGTTAGGCAACGAAATGGGGCATGGCTGGCCCATGCCCCTCTTTGTTCAAACCGAGCTGTTGGTGGCAGCGTTACGGAGACAGGTTAGCTAGTATACCCGCAGCAATTCAACTTCGAAGATCAGGGGAGCGTTAGGCGGAATGATACCGGGTACGCCCTGCGGCCCATATGCCAGTTCTGAGGGAATGGTGAATTCGTATTTGCTACCGACCGGCATAAGCTGCACACCTTCGCGCCAGCCTTCAATGACCTGATTGAGCAGGAACGAAATCGGCTCACCGCGTTGATAGGAGCTATCGAAGATTGTGCCGTCAATCAGGCGGCCTTCGTAGTGAACTTCGACCTCGCCGCCCGCCTCTGGCTTCGGGCCGTTGCCCTCGCGCAGCACTCTGTACTGCAGGCCACTTGGCGTCGTCACCACGCCTTCCTTCTTCGCGTTTTCGGCCAGATAGGCTTTTCCAGCATTCATGCGCTTTTCCTCTGTGCTTGCGGAGCGCAAAAGTATACGACGAGCTTTCGAGGGCGCGCAAGCCTGTACAGGTTTTGGCGCGGCCATCAGGTACAATAGAGCCGTATGACACGCGCAACCACTGCCGAACGCAATCATTTGTTGCCCCTGGGCCTGATCCTGGGGGCATTTGTCGTGCTGGCACTGATTTACGCCTGGGCGACGCCGCCGCTGGAAGCGTCTGACGAGTTATGGCACTTCGGCATGGTCGACGTTATTGCGGATACAGGCGCGTTGCCCGTGCAGGTTCCCGGCGTGGAAACCGCCTGGGAACAGGAAGGCAGCCAGCCGCCGCTGTATTACGCGCTTGGCGCGCTGCTCGTGCGCTCTGTTGACCGGAGCGACTTTGACAACCTGCGCGAGCCGAACCCGCATGCCAAAGCCGGAATTCCCGGCGCTTCCGATAACAAGAACCTCGTGCTGCATGATACGCCGCATCCGCCACTGCAGGGAACGGCGTTGGCGGTCTATCTCCTGCGCGGTCTGGGCGTCCTTCTGGGGTGTATTACGGTCGTTGCGGTCTACAACGCCGCATGGGAACTGGCTTCCCGGCAGCTTATAGCGTTGGTCGCCGCTGGCATTACAGCATTCAACCCGATGTTTCTGTTCATCAGCGCGTCGGTCAACAACGACAATCTGGTGACAGCGCTCAACAGCCTCATTCTGTGGCAGATGCTCGTGATGCTGCGGCGTGGGTTTTCGCCGTGGCGCAGCCTTGCGCTGGCCGTGCTTATCATGCTGTCGTCGTTGAGCAAACTGAGCGGACTCGTGCTCGTTCCCGTGGTGGCACTGGCCGGGTTGTGGATCGCGTGGCAGCGACGAGACGTGCGCGGGTTATTCGTGCTTGGAGGGCTGATGGCGGTCGTCTGGCTGGTGGGAGCGGGATGGTGGTACGCTCGCAACCTGACGCTCTACGGCGAACTCTTTGGCACGCAGACGATGGTCGCGGTGGCAGGGCCGCGTTTGGAGCCGTTCACGCTTGTCACGTTGTTGGAGGAGTTCGAGGGTTTTCGCGTCGGCTACTGGGGCTGGTTCGGCGCGGTCAACATCACAACGTTTCCGGGGTTCTACCGCGTTATGGACGCGGTCGTTATCCTTGCACTCGTTGGGCTGCTGCTCTGGCTCATCCGTCACCGTCGCCATACCGGCAGGTTAATCCCTGTCTTGCTGCTGGCGCTCGTGCTCGTTACCGGCTCCATCGCGCTCATCGGATGGACGGCGCAGACCTACGCATCGCAAGGACGCTTGCTGTTCCCGTACGTCGCCGCGACGAGTCCATTGCTGGCGCTGGGGCTTGATACGCTGCTGCGCCGTTTGCGCGACTGGTTGGCGACGTTCGCGCTGGCTGGCGTTGGGCTACTGGCAGCGTTCGCGTTTGTCGTGCCGTTCGCCAGCATCGCGCCACAGTACACGCCGCCGCTACCGCTTAATACGATCTCCACGGGCGCGAAACCCGTGTACGCGCGCTTTGGGGATGTGGCCCTGATCGCCTATGAAACGCCTGATCGACGTTACGAACCTGGCGATAACGTGCCCATCACCGTCTACTGGCAGGTTCTGGAGCAGTCTGAACGCGATCTCAGCCTTTACCTGCACGCGGTTGATGCCGCTGGCGACGTGATCGGGCGCATCGACACTTTCCCCGGCGCGGGGCGGCTGCGTACGACGACCTGGGAGCCGGGTGCAATTTACGCCGATTTTTATCAGATTCCGCTGGACGAAGGGGCGCAGGGGCGCTCACAGTTGCGCGTGCAGGTCGGTTGGTGGCATTTTGCCAGCGGAGAAGTCATCGCGCCGGAAGACGAGAACGGCACGCCGCTTGAAAGCGTGATGCTCGACGCCGGAGGCTTCGCCGGACCAGCGCCGGAGCCAGAGGTACAAACGCTGGTCGAGCCGGTGCGCTTCGGCGGCGTCATTGATCTCACCGGCTACACACTGGATGAAAACCAACTGACGCTGGCATGGCGAGCGGCCGGCACGCCACAGGCCGACTACACTGTCTTTGTTCAGGTGCTTGATGCCGGGAACCGGATTGTTGGGCAGGGCGACGCGCCGCCTGATCTGCCGACACGCTACTGGCGCTCAGGCGACGATGTGACGACAGAACATACAATCACCTACCAGCCGGCGCTTGAGGCAGGCGAGTATCGCCTGATGATTGGCTGGTATCGTCCTGACGATTTCTCGCGTCTCGAAACAGCATCGCCTGATAACGCCTACGAACTGGCGCGGATTACTCGCTAGAGTCTGGCGCTGAAAGGGTAATATCCGCCCACGGCAGCGTTGGGTTGCCTGCGTCGTCCACAAGCTGGCTGTTCACGAACCGGTCGTTTTCGAGGGTGTACATGCCGACGCGGAGTGTCACCGTTTCGGTGGGGACGTCTGCCTCGATCCACGTGATGATGGTGTCTCCCGCGCACCAGAAGTATTCGGGATAAAAGCTGGCGTCCTGCTGGCCGATTTTCTCGCCCGCGCTATCGAGGAAATGGGCGAAATACTGGTACGCCCGTTCGCCCTGACCGGGCAGCTTCCATTGTAGATAAATCCGATTCTCTTCAAGATGGTAACCTGTCAATTCGACGCCGTTATCAAAGCGCGCGAGATGAACAGGCTGCATCTCCGGGCCGTTCCATTCTGGCGCATTGTCGAACGGCGTGATTGTGTAACTGCCTTCGCCGGGGCGCAGCGGATAGGTCGTACTGTTCTCGCTTTCGTACAGGTCGCCGGTGGCCGGGGGCAGGGCGTTTGGCGCAGTGAGCAGCGCAAATGGACCTTCGGGAAACACGGCGATGCCGCCGGAAGCGATCACCAGTTCGCGCACGCATTCCGCCGAGTTATAGAGTAGTGCCTTCCATACGGGTTGCCCGCTTTCGCCGGTTGTGCCGCCGGCGATCAGAACATCGTCGTAAGGCTTCAGCGCATCCCGAACCGACATCAGATAATGCACGGGAGTTGGCTGAAGTTCGGGCAGCACGTTATCGATGTTCTGTAGAAAGCGCAGATAGGCCCAGCCCTGCGTCAGTACGGCTATGCCGAACACGCCCATAAGGGCTATTCGCAGGGCAGCGCGAGGCGCGAGGCGTTCGAGCAGCCAGTCGAGGCCAACAGCCGCCAGCAGGGCCATGAGTGGCAGGTTCGGAATGAAGTAGTGGGGATAGACGCCTGTCCAGTTTGGCAGAAAGATGGCGAAGGGCAAAAACACCCACAGCCCGAACAACACCGCCCAGAACCAGCCCCGGCGACGCGGGCTGATAACCTGTCCGAGAGCCATGAATGCCGCCGGAACAAGCCAGAGCAGCGTGATTGCACTCGGAAATTCCAGCACGACGTCATATGCGCCGATGAGCGGCATTCCGACCCATGGACCGCCCAGCCCGGTCATCAGTCGGGCGAGATAGAGCAACGCCTTATTGCGTAAAATCAGCGAATCGAGCCGGTCGACCACATCGAGCGCGGTAGCCGAAGCGGCATCCGTTGCCTGTGATAGCCCGACGGCGAAGGGGACCAGCGTGGCAATCCCGATCAGGATGCCAAGGCCGGTTGCGCGCCAGTCGATTTGCTGGCGTCCGCGTAAGACGATCCACAACAGGGCGGGCAACAGCGTCCATGCCGCATAATGGATCTGCGCGCCGATCAGGAACAGCGGCAGCATCGCGATTTGCCCCCAGCGCTTGCCTTCCAGATAACCTTCAAGCGCCGCCAGCAAGGCCAACAACAGGATTGGCGTGTGATAGTCCTGCGCCCAGATCGAGCGGCTGTAGTGAATGGCATGGGGATGTAGTGCGTAGGCCAGCGCTGCCAGCAGCGCAATGCGAGGGCCAAAATAGCGATAGCCGAGATACCACAATAGGCCGACGCCGAAGACGTTGAACGCGGCGATGATCATGGTCACGACCTGCGGGTCGTCGGTGAAGAGATAGGGGATCGCCAGCACGTACACGGTCATCGGCGAGTTGGGGATGCCCGCTGACGATTGTATGCCGAGCGTCGGTATCGACTTGCCGTTTACGAGATCAAGCGCCAGCGTGGAAAGCGTCGCCTGATCGTAAGCGTAATCGGTCAGACGCCCCAGATCGCTCATACGCGCGAACGCGGCAACCAGCAGCACGAGTATCAGACCTGCGAGGTGTCGCCTCGCAATGTGGCGGCGGGCTGTAGGGAGTGTATCGGAGTGCGGCGTCGGAATGGCGATGCTGGTCACGAGGGCTCGCTTTCAGTCTCTAGTGGCAGGTCAAGCCAAGGTGCGGCTGGATTGCCTGCCTCATCAAGCAGGTCGGCGTTCATGAACTGGTCGCCTCGCAACGTGTAAAAACCAACGCGCAGGGTAGCAGCATCCGCCGGAACGTCAATGCCGGTTCTCGTCAGTAATCCAGTGCCCGCGCACCATGTACGGCTATCGAGAAACGGGCCGTCCTGCTGTGTAAGGCGTTCGCCACTGGCATCGAGCAGGTGGATGAACATCTGGTACTGCGTCTCGCGCGCTTCGGGCAGCCGCCAGTGCATTTGAATCCCATCGCTCGACACTCGGTAGCCGGTGAGTTCAACCTCGTTTGCAAAGCGCGCCGGGGCGATTGGCGTTAGGTCGTCGCCGAGTTGCGGCGGTTGATCATATTCGAGTAACGCATAACCGGGTTTCGTATAGTCATAAAAAGAAACAGGCACGCCATCCCCATACAGACTGCGAGCCGTGCCGATCTCGATCCCCGGCGTGATGAGTGTTGCAAATCTGCCTTGCGGCAGCGGAATGAGGGCCGCCCCATCCGTCGACACGACGCAACGTTCACCGCCCAGCAGGGCAGTCCACACCGCCGGTTCCTGGCTGTAGTCGATGCGCGCATCTGATGCCAGCACGACGATGTTTTCATACCGGAGCAGAGCATCGCGTACCGGCATGATCTGGGCCAGCGGTGTGCCGAAGCCTTCTGTTTCATTGGATGAAACGTAGCGTAGAAGACCACGCCACCAGATGAATTGTGACAGCAAAATGGCGGCAAACCCCGTTAGCATGACCGTTTGCACCAGCGGTTGCCGGGGCAGATGCCTCATGATCCAGTCAACCGCAATGCCGGTGCAAAGGCACAATGCGGGAATTACGGCGATGAAGTAATGCGGGAATACCTCGGTCCATGTGATTGAGAACGCCAGCAGCGGCACGCCAATCCAGAGCGCGACCAGAGGCGCAAGCGGTCGATAGCGCGGCATCCACACAGCGCCGAAGCCTGCCAGCGCCAGCACGCCGAGCAGCGACCACAGCTGCGGCTGAGATGGAACGACTGCCAGCAGCGCCGCCGGGTTATCCGGCGCGATCTCGTTTTCCAGCCCCAGCCCGGTGGCGAAACGCGCGAGCGTTATGGCAGCATCGCCTGTGATAGCCACGTGTTCGCTACGTCCAACGGCGTTCGCCAGACGGTTCGGGTCCTCCTGCAGCGTTTGTGAAAGACCGGCGGCATAGGGCAATAGCGCAATCACGCCTAGCGCCAGGCTTGCGGCAAGGCCGGGCCACCACAGGCGCTTGCGACCGGTCCATAGAAGCCACAACAGAACGGGCAGCAGCGCCCAGGCCGCAAAGTGGATTTGTAGCGCGAACAGAAACACAGGCAGGAACAGGACCTGAGCCCGGCGCTTGCCCTCGCGGAAGCCGAGTAGCCCAAGCAGCAGCGCTGTCAGCAGGAACGGCGCGAGCAAGTCCTGCGCCCAGATTTTGCGGCTGTAAAGCGCGGCCCACGGACTGATCGCGTACGCCAGCCCGGCGACGAGCGCGACATTGGGACTGAGATAGCGAAACGCCAGCAGCCACAACAGACCGACGCCTGCCACATTGAGCGCGGCGACGAACATCGTTGCCACGACGGGGTCGCTTGTCACGGCGAACGGAACCGCCATAACATAAACGCTGGTCGGCGGGTTGGGAACGCCGACCGACGACGGCATCCCGGTTAAGGGGAGAGCGCCGCCTGCGGCGAACTCACGCGCCAGTCGCGTCAGCCATGCTTCGTCATGCTTAAACTCGACAATGCCCGGTTCGCCGAGGCGCACCAAGGCGGCGGCAAACAGCACAATCGCCAGTGTCAGCAGGTCGCGGCGGGTAACGCGGTTCACGGCCGGCAAGGTTTACCATCCAGCGGCAGCAGCAGGCGGTTGTCGGGCAGGGCAGCGCTGTTTTGTGTCGCCGTCAGGCGAGCGCCGTCCGGTGTGTAAAGGCCGACCGCGAACTGCGCTACCGTTTCGTCGGTCTGGACAATGCGCCGCTCGTGCAGCGTCTGGCCCGGCGTCCATAGATGTGTCGGATAATCGCCGTTGAGCGGCGGGCCATCCGCCTGCGCGACCATTTCGCCGTCCTCAGCCAGCGCATGCACGAAGACTTTCAGATCGGCAGGCGGTGCGGACTCCACATGCCAGAAAAGATCGACTGCGTAACCGCCATCTATTGCTCCGGCGCTGGCGCAATGCAGAGAAATGCTTTCGCCAAAGGTGGCGTTCAGGCGGTTTTCGACAGGCGTTCCTTCACCTGTAATGCGAATGAGCGGCTCAAGCAGGACGCGGTCCGCTCCATCGGGCAGGCGCAACGGCTCGCCAGAGTCAACATGCAGCATTTGCACCGAGACACGCGCGACATATGGTGGAGCGTCATCGAACACGCGCAGTTCATGTACCTCGGATGCGAAACGGTCGGGCGGGTAACCGACACTGTGGCCACCGCCGGGGAAGAACGGCTCACTCGCCCCCCATGCTTCCGTGAGATTCAGGTTGACAAGCTGCACGACCGGACGATAAAAGTCATCGATTTCGCGCTGCGGCCGCCAGTAAAGCGTGATGCTAAAGACGTTTCCCGGCGCGACCTCGTGCTGATCCAGCGTGTAGCCGAGCAGAACAAACTCGTCGCCAAATGGCGCATCGACCCGGGTTTCCATGTAGACCGGATCGTCGGGTGGGGAGCGATGGCGGAATAGCAACGTGTTCGGCGTCAGGATCAGGGAATTGATCAGGGCGAACCCGATGACGCCAGCAGCAACAAGGCCCGCCATACGGGGTTCCAGCCGTTCCGATGGTATCGGAGGCGACGGCGCGCGCCGCGCAAATGCCAGCACGCCCGCGACGATGCACAGGCTTGCTAACGTGATGACCGAACCGGCGGTTTGCGCTGGCGTACCCGTATAGGCAAGCTCGACAATGTGCTCGCCTTCGGGTAGATCGACGGTAATCAGGCCGAATTCGTCGTCGGCGTAAATTTCGACCGGCTCTCCGTTGAGCGTCGCTGTCCAGCCGGGGAAATAATACTGGTGGAAGCGCACGCTGTGCGGCTGCGCCAGCCTTACGCGCACGGCGGCAGTGTCCACCTGCTCAACCTGCATGATCTCGCCATAGCGCGCCATATCGACGCGATAGACGACAACCCGCAGCGGGTTAGTCGCATACTCCTTTTGCTCAGGCGCGGAGAGCGGCAGTGGGATGCGCTCACCCCAGATCGGATCGAATTCGTCGTAGCTGGTTGTGCCCCAGGTATAGTTCGTCAGCTCAAACTCGATTTCGTCTTCAGCGGTCAGATCGTCCCAGACGAGAAAGCGCTGGTTCGGGTAAACCAATGGCAGGGCCGCGCCCAGAACGGCGCCCATGCCAGGCGCAAGCGCTGCCGTCGCCCAGCGCCGGGGGAGCAGAAGAA
>QGUR01000311.1 GCA_003242205.1 Chloroflexota bacterium
CTGGGGTGTGCCAAAGGACACTGGTCGGCCGTTATTATAGCCGAAGCCTTCATAAACCGCGCCGAAATCGAACAGAATCGAAACCGGCGGCAGCAACTGGCGATGCCAGTGTTTTTCGCGATCACCAAAGATCAATTCATGGTTCGGCCCGCTGTTGTAGAGCGACGTCGTAAATGACGGGCCAAGCGCGCCATGCCTGCGAAGCTGGTAATCGACTTCGGCGATAACGTCGAGCTCGGTCATGCCGTGACGCAACGCCTTCACGACATCGGCAAATGCGGCTTCGGTGATTTCTCCCGCCCGGCGCATGACCGCGATTTCTTCTTCGGACTTGATGACGCGCAGTTGCCGCAGCAACTCGGTGGCCGACACGAAGATTGCGTCGGGCAGCAGTTTTTGCAGGTGGATCAGCGTTTCGGCATGCGCGCGGTCGCCCACGGCGATGCGCGGCTTTTGCGGTAGATTGAAGCGCGACAGGATATCCCGAACGAGCGTCTCCGGGTCGTCCCAGTCGCCCAGCACGCGCACTTCCGCGCCTTCGAGCCGGTTCAGGCCGCCAAACTCCGCCGTCATGCGCGGCAGCGCCAGCACCGGCGCATGGGACGGAGACAGCCACGCGCCTTCCAGCCACGCCCCCGGATGGAGCGTCCAGCCGAAGTTCGGCACGTCACGCGGAACGCCGGTCAGATATTCGAGATCGGCGCTGATCGGCAAAAAGGCGACATCCGCCGTCTGACCGAGAAGTTCCTGAAAACGCTGCAATCGTTCATTCAAAGACATGGCACAACACTCGCTTCAGCATGTAGATAAGACCGGGCAATTGTGTATCGATCAGTGAAAATCTTGCCACGATGCAAATATTCCGGCTACAATTCCGGCGAACGCAATCTTACGTTGCGTTGCAACCATCCCCTGGCGGTAGTCATCGAATCCAAAATCGAGGAGGGTTCTTTACATGAATAAAGTGCGCGTTCTTTTATTTTTGCTGATCGTCCTGTCACTGGCTACCGGCGTAGCGCAAGCGCAGGAAGAACGGATTCTTGTCATCGGCCACGCCGAAAGCACCGACTCGCTCGACCCGGCGCGCGGGTATACCCAGACGACGGGCATCATCAATCGTGTGACCTACGAAACGCTGGTCACGTTCCCCGACGAAGATGCCAGTGAGATTCTGCCACTGCTGGCGACCGATTGGACGATCAGCGATGACGGCCTGACGTATACCTTCAACCTGCGTGAAGGCGTGACCTTTGCCAATGGCGACCCGCTGACCGCCGAAGATGTTGTATTCTCGGTCAACCGCCTCAAATACGTGCAGGGCAGCCCGTCGTTCCTGACGGCAGGCATTGCCGACGTGACCGCGGATGACGAGAGCACCGTCACCTTCACGCTGAGCGCGCCAAACCCGGCCTTCCTCGCTAACCTGGCGAACAACGCCTTCTCGATTACCAACGCCGAGCAGGTGCGGGCCGCGGGCGGCACGGACGCCGAAGATGCCGCTTCGACAGACGCCGCCGAGTCGTTCCTGAACAGCACCTCCGCCGGCACGGGCCCGTACATTCTGGAAGCGTGGGACCCGCAGGTGCAGACGGTGCTGGTCCGCAACGAGAACTACTGGGGCGAGCAGCCGTACTTCGACCGTATCATCATCACCAATATCCCAGAGGCCGCCGCGCAGAAGGCTGCGCTGGAATCGGGCGAGATTGATCTGGCGCTCGACCTGACCTCCGACCAGATGGTCGGCATGGACCAGAACCCGGATATCGCCATTTCGCGCGGGCCGGGCAACATCGTCCACTTCCTGCTGATGAACGCGAACGCCGAACAGTGCGGCCCGACAGCCGACCCGCGCGTGCAGAATGCCATTCGCGCCGCGCTGGACTATGAAGGTTATATCGAGCTGTGGGGCGGCATTACGCCTGCTTCCCCGATGGCTTACGGCATGTTCACCGCCTATGGCCCCGAACACGCGCCATCGCGCGACCTCGACGCAGCGCGGGCGCTGCTCGAAGAAGCCGGCTATGGCGATGGGCTGGACCTGACGCTTGAGTATCCGAACTTCACGTTCCAGGGCGTCAACATGGACACCAACGCCCAGAAGATTCAGGCAGACCTCGCGGAAGTGGGCATCAATATCACGCTTGCCCCAAGCGAGCTTCAGGTGGCGCTCGAAGCCTATCGCACGGGCCAGCAGTGCCTGGGCTACTGGTTCTGGGGGCCGGACATTCTCGACCCGATTGACACGCTGTCGTTCGTTCCCGGCGGCAAGGTCGCGGCCGAGCGCGCGCTCTGGACCGAAGATCTGGCCGACCCTGAAATTCTGGAACTGCGCGATCGTGCTCTGGTTGCGACGGATCCGGAAGAGCGCATTGAAATCTTCCAGCAGATTCAGGACTACCTGCAGAATAACGGTTCGTTCGCCGCGTTCCTGCAGCCCGACGTGCAGACGGCCTTCCGCGCCGACATTCAGGGTTATATCTGGCATCCGCAGTGGCTGGTGGACGTGAGCCGGCTCAGCCGCGCGGAGTAATCTCCCACGAATGACGCTTTTTGTGGTGGGGTGAGGATCAACCTCGCCCCACCACCCCTGTCTGATGCCGGAAAACGGGTTTCAGAAAGGGAATGCGTCGTTATGCAAGACCGCTGGCTATTTAGGGTACTTTTCCCCGCTCGAACAATGACGTTTTGAAGTGGGGCCCAGGGGGTGAAGTTTGCCGCTTTACCAGTTCATCCTGCGTCGTATTCTGTTCGTAATCCCGCTGTTGATCGGTATTACACTGGTGGCTTTCCTGATCGCGAACGCCGTTCCCGCCGATCCGATCAACGCCAACCTGCCGCAAAGCCAGCTCAATAATCCGGAGATTGTCGAGGCATTCCGGCGTGAGTGGGGGTTGGATAAAAGCCCGGTCGAACAGTATCTGACGTATCTTGGCAACATTCTGCGGGGAAATCTTGGCCGGTCGATCAAAACGCGCCAGCCGATTGCTGATGATATCGGCCGTTTCCTGCCGGCGACGATTGAACTGGCGACCGCCGGAACGCTGGCCGGCGTCACCATCGGCATCACGCTCGGCGTGGTGTCGGCGGTCTGGTACAACAGGCCGGTCGATTTCGCGGCGCGCACGGTCAGTCTGGTAGGCGTTAGCGTGCCGGTATTCGTGCTGGCGCTGCTGGGTCTGGTGATTTTTCACGCGCAGCTTCGCTGGGTAGCGGGACCGGGGCGGTTGAGCGCGCGCATCGCCAGCCCGCCAGAAGTCACCGGCTTCATGACGGTCGACGCGCTGCTTGCCGGGCAATGGACGACTTTCGGCGACGCCATCTCGCATCTGATTTTGCCGGCGACGGTGCTCGGTCTGTATATATCGGGCATCATCGCTCGCGTCACCCGCTCCTCAATGCTCGAAGTTCTGGGGCAGGACTACATGCGAACCGCGCGGTCGAAAGGGCTGCACGAGCGCGTCGTCATTCTGCGCCATGCCTTCAGAAACGCGCTTATGCCGGTCGTGACGGTGATCGGCCTGTCCTATGGCAACCTGCTGGCGGGCGCAGTGCTGACCGAATCGATCTTCGCATGGCCGGGCATCGGCCGTTATATGTTCCGGGCGTCCACGTCGCAGGACTTTCCGGCGATTATGGGCGTCAGCATTTTGATCGCGACTATCTACGTGGTGGTAAATCTCGTTGTCGACATCCTCTACTATTTCCTCGATCCGCGTATCCGAACGGCGAGGTAACAACGGCGTCAAAGCGCTATATCTGGCGCGCAAGAACCCGTTGATGGTCCTCGGTATCATCGTCGTACTGGGCTGGGTGATCGTCTCCATCCTCGCGCCGCAGCTTGCGCCTTTTGGCCCGCTGCAGCAGAACGTCTCCAACCGGTTACAGCCCCCCGGCGGCGAGCATATCTGGGGCACGGACGAGTTGGGGCGCGATATTTACAGCCGCGTGCTTTATGGCGGCAACATCACGATTCCGGCGGGCCTCATCGTCATCATCATCGGAAGCCTGCTTGGCACGATCATCGGGGCGATTGCCGGGTACGCCGGCGGCGTCTGGGACGAGACGATCATGCGCGTGACCGAGCTGTTCATGGCATTCCCGACCATCATTCTGGCGATGGCCGTGACAGCGGCGCTCGGCCCGGACATCCGCAACGCGATCATCGCGCTGGTCGTCGTCTGGTGGCCCAGCTACGCGCGCGTCGTGCGCGGCCTTGTCATCAAGACCAAGCACAACGAGTATGTCGAAGCCGCACGCTGCATTGGCGCAACCGAATCGCGGATTCTATGGCGCACGGTGCTGCCCAACTGCCTCGCGCCGGCGATCGTGCTGGCGACGCTGGACGTTGGCAACGCCATTTTGACGTTCGCCGGACTCAGCTTCCTCGGTCTGGGACCAGAGCCGACCTCGCCGGAATGGGGCCGCATGGTCGCTGTCGGTATCGATTACTTCGACCAGTGGTGGACGTGGCTGTTCCCCGGCATGGCGATTGCCACGCTGGTGCTGGCCTTCAACTTCATCGGCGACGGCCTGCGCGACATCTTCGACCCGCGCATGCGCTGATAACGGCGGGACCGGCCTTTTAACCGCCGTGCTGCTCGATGAAGCGCTCCCGCATGGTGGCATATTGCGGATCGCGATCCACCATCCGGAAGGTCTTGGAAAAGATGGCGGCGGCTGTCGGGTGGCCCGCAGGCGCGGTCGCGTTGCCTTCGCTTTCCCGCGCCCGGCGCAGCGCCAGCCGCAGCAGCCGCCGCACCACGTCCATGCCGACGAAGTCGCCCGCTTCCCGATAGCGCAAATAAAACTCGTACAACCAGGCGGCGGATTCGCCCGCTTCCCGCGCTGTCGCATAGCGCCAGTGCGCCGAAACCTCCGAGAAATACGGCTGCGCGCTCAGGGCGATTTCATCATCGCCGTCCAGCGGGTAGCGCTCAGGATGGCGGCGATAGTCGATGGCATTGGTTGGACTCGCTTCATCCATGCGTGGTAACGCTCCTGAAATGGTAGAATTACCCCGATTTTACCGGCTGCCGGGCGCGATTGCGCTTACCCGGCAAACATGAACACGAGGGCCAGCCATGACAGAAGTTCCTGTGCGCCATCCCCGCATCTGTATGGTCGGAAGTTGCAACGTTGATCTGGTGGCGCGCGTGCCGCGCACGC
>QGUR01000312.1 GCA_003242205.1 Chloroflexota bacterium
CGTGTTTGCAACGCGGGACGGTAATGGGGAGATGCCAGGGGTCCAGCAGCGGCCCGGAAAGGCGCGCCTGATAACGCTGGATCATGGTCGGCGTGCAGGTACAGGGCTTGATCGGATCGCCGTAATAGCCGCACGGACATGGATTCATCGCCATCACCAGCAGGAAATTGGCAGGAAAGGTCAGCGTGCCTTTGGCGCGGCTGATGGTGACGATTTTGTCCTCAATCGGCTGGCGCAGCACTTCCAGCGCTTTGGTGCTGAATTCGACAGCCTCATCCAGAAACAGCAACCCGCGATGGCTCAGGGTGACTTCGCCAGGACGAGGCAGCGTGCCACCACCGACGAGACCGGCTTGTGAAATGGTATGATGCGGCGCGCGGAACGGCCGCTGCATGACCAGCGGGTTGTCCCCATGCAGCATGTCGGCGACCGAGTAGATGCGCGTGACTTCGAGCGCTTCTTCCACCGTCATCTTCGGCAGAATGCCGGGCAGCGCCCGCGCCAGCAGCGTCTTGCCGGTGCCGGGCGGCCCCTGCATCAGCACGTTGTGATTGCCGCCAGCAGCGATTTCCAGCGCGCGTTTGACATGCTCCTGCCCTTTGATGTCGGCGAAGTCCACATAGCCGTCCACCGGATCTGCGCCGTTGACCGAAAGCGGCGGCGCGACAAACGGCGGAATGCGGTTCATGCCATACAGGTGCTCGACCAGTTGCCCCAGCGACCGCACCGGAATCACGTCGATGCCGGGAACGAGCGCCGCTTCCGGCGCGTCGGCTTCGGCGACGAAGATCGTTTTTAGGCCCGCCTGCATCGCAGCGTGTGCCATCGGCATGCAGCCCTTGGTATGCCGCACGGAGCCGTCGAGCGAGAGTTCACCGACAAACAGGGAAGTTTCCAGCGCCTCAAGCGGCAACTGGTCGGTTGCGGCCAGCACGCCCGCAGCAATCGCCAGATCATAGGCCGGGCCATGCTTCGGCAGATCAGCCGGACTCAAATTCACGACATAACCTTTGGGCGGAAATTGCAGCCCGCTGTTCTTGATCGCCGCGCGGACGCGCTCGCGGCTCTCTTTCACGGCGTTGTCGGGCAGACCGACGATGGTGAACTGCGGAAGTCCGGCGCGAGGATTGAAGTCAACTTCAACGTCGATGATATGGCCCGCGAGACCGACAATGGCGCAGGCGTGAACAGTCGCAAGCATAAGCAAACTCAGAAGAATGAGGGCAGCTACGTCATACCATCCCAGTATAATGCGAAGGCATGCTACAAAACCCCTTGAGAGATGGCGTGACGGCTGTTTTTACGTTTTTTGCGATTTAGACGCATAGCCCTCTGCCCGACGCTGTGGATAGCACAAGTGGCGCTGTCGCGACCGCTCATCATATAGTCTTGTCATGATAAGTTGTTCGGATCACACTGGCAGAAGCAAAGCGCCGGGCGCGTCATAGCGTATTCAGGGAAAATTCCATGTCTCCGGCAGAAGCGCTGAAACCGCAGACCATCCCAACCATGTACTTCGTCGGCGTTACCACCGGCAAGTCATCCATTATGAAAGTCTTTCCCAAATGGTCAGAAATCCTCGGGCTTGGCGCGCAAATTGTCGGCTACGACGCGCCCCTTCACGCGCCCAATGACGTCTATCTGGCGATTGTGCGCCACATCAAGAACGATCCGCTTTCACTTGGTGGACTGGTGACGACGCACAAGATCGATCTTCTGAACGCGACACGGTCTGAATTTGACTATCTCGATCCCTTTGCTCGGTTGTGCGGCGAGATTTCGTCCATCTCCAAGCGCGACGGGAAACTGCGCGGGCACGCCAAGGACCCGGTCGCATCAGGGCTGGCATGGCAGGCATTCGTACCGAAAGGCCACTGGGGCCGCACCGGAGCCCATGTCCTTTGTCTGGGTGCGGGAGGCGCAGCGGTTGCCATCAGCGTCTTTGTCGCCGGCCTGCCCGACCGCGCCGACCGGCCCCGGAAATTCATCGCCGTCGACCGCTCGCCCGAACGGCTGGAACACCTGAAAGCGATTCGCCAACAACTCGATACCGATATTGAGTTCGAATACGTGCTCAACGAAGACCCACAACGAAATGACGACCTGATGGCCGCCCTACCGCCCGGCAGCATGGTCATCAATGCCACCGGCATGGGGAAAGACCGCCCCGGTTCGCCCGTTACAGACAATGCGATCTGGCCGCAGGATGGCCTGGTGTGGGAACTGAACTATCGCGGCGAACTGGACTTCATGCAGCAGGCCCGCCGCTGCGCCGAGAGCCGGAATCTGACGATTGAAGACGGATGGGTGTATTTTCTGCACGGCTGGACACAGGTCATCGCCGAAGTTTTTGACATCCAACTAACACCGGAACTATTCGCGAAGCTCGACGAAGCGGCAGCAGACCTCCGCCCGACCTGAGATCGTGCGCGGAAGACATCGAGAGGCTAGACTAGAGACCTGCCATTTTTACGGAGCGCGCGGAAACGCATGGCGATGATCGACCACGACCGCGAAATCCCCGCATGGAGTAATCATGCATAACGCACATCCCTACACGTTCGACATCCCGGAGACGGGCATCCCGACGAGCTATGACAACCACATTGTTCGCCGTCTTTCAGCCATGAAGGGCCAGTACCGGGACACCGACGCCTTCAATGCGCTGCTGGAACAGGATGACCGGATTCTGTACGAGGTCTATGAATTTCGACGGCCCGAAGTCAGCAGCGAACTGCTGCACGGCGTCTCGATCATCCATCCGGGGCGCGTGGGCGACGAATACTTCATGACCAAGGGACATTTCCACGCCGTGCTGGAAACGGGTGAAGTCTATTACTGCCTGCGCGGGCGCGGCATGATGGTGATGGAAACGCCCGAAGGCGACTGGTCGGTTAAGGAGTTCCGGCCCGGCGGCGTGCTGTACGTGCCGCCGCGATGGGCGCATCGTTCTGTCAACACCAGTCCCACTGAGGATCTGGTGCTCTTTTTCGTCTATCCGGGGCACGCGGGACATGATTATCGAACCATCGAGCAGCAGGGCTTCCGCAAGCTCGTTGTCGATCGGGACGGCAAACCGGAGGTAATCGATAATCCACGCTGGAAGCAGGCCGAAAGCCGGTGAGCGGCTATCCCGTTGTGTAGCTATCACCGGCCTGAGTCCATTTCATGACGCGCTGCACGCACAGGGTAAACTTATCGCATGGCGCTGATGAAGCGTCGCAGTTCCCGGCCACATGAAAGGAAGGCGATGGTGGCTCGTGGTGAAATTACCCTCGCAGAGATCAACAGCCAGCCCGGTTTGTGGGCCGAAGCGCTGCAAGTATTCAAAGCACAGGCGCATGAGATAACATCGTTCTGGTCTACGAATGCTTTCGACCAGATCATTCTCACCGGCTGTGGTTCAACCTACTATCTCGGCGTCACCGGCGCTTCACTGTTACAGGCGGCCACTGGCACACCGGCCCGGGCCATCTCGGCCTCGGAGCTGATGCTGTTTCCAGATAAGACATTCCACAACTCGATCCAGACGCTCCTCGTCTGCCTTTCGCGTTCAGGAACCACGCGCGAGACGGTCGAGGCCGCCCGGCTGTTCCGCCAGTTTGGCAAGGGCAGTATTGTCGTCATCACCTGCGACAGCAGTAGCCCGCTGGCGCAACTGGCCGACAGGCTGCTGGCCATCGACGCCGCGCAGGAACAAAGCCGCGTGCAGACACGGTCATTCAGCAGCATGGCGGTTATTCTAACAGCGCTTGCCGCGGCGCTTGGCGGACAGGACTGGCAGTCGCTTGATGCTTTGCCCGAAGCTCTCACCCGGCTGATGGGCCGGTCGGAGTCTTTAATCCGGCATCTGGGCGAAGACCTCTCGATTACCCAGTTCGCCTTTCTTGGTTCCGGGCCGCTATACGGTCTGGCCTGCGAAGCCATGCTCAAGATGACCGAGATGTCGCGCGTCTTCAGCACAGGCTACCACGTTCTCGAATATCTACACGGGCCGCGCTATGCCGCCGACGCCAGCACCCTGATCGCCGGCTTGGTATCGGAAAGCGCCTTCACCGAAGAAGTTCAGGCGCTCAAGACGTTGTTGAGCCGGCGCGCGCGAGTACTGGCGCTGGCCGAGGCCAACAGTGAGGGCCTCGGCGAGCTTGATTTTGCCTTGACAATCGACTCGCAGCTTCCGGAGTGGGGCCGCGCTATTTTGTATTTGCCGCCGCTGCAACTGCTTGGCTGGCATCAGGCCATACAGCGCGGATTCGACCCTGATGATCTGGCCTATGATCCACGCGACCAGCCCATACCATAACAGGCAGTTGACATGAGCGAGCGCAAACCGATCGTCCTCGGCATTGACATCGGCGGGACCAATACCAAACTCGGCCTGATTCGCCCCGATGGCAGCCTGACACACGCAAGCAAAATCCCGACGGAAGCGCGTGGGAACGACCCCGCGCCATTTTTCTCTCGCCTGTTCGCAGCGACCGATGCGCTGGTCCGGCAGGCGGGCCCGGACCTGCTCGGCATCGGCATATCGACGCATGGCGAGATTGATCGGGAGCGACGCCGGCCGGTCATCGCCGGAAATACGCCGGCCCTCCGCAATGTTGATGTCCGTGGCGAGGTGGAACGGCAGTACGGGCTGCCGGTCGTCATGAATAATGACCTGACCGCCCACGCGCTCGGCGAATACTTTTTTGGCTGCGGGCGCGGCATCGAGCGTTTCATGTGCCTTGCGATGGGAACCGGCCTCGGCGCGGCGGTAATCGTGGACGGGAAACCGCTGATTATCGACGGCGGAAATTCGGGCAATACGGGCCTGATCATTCTCGATCCCACCGGCCCGCGCGATTCGAACGGTATTCGTGGTTCCGCCGAAGGGCTGTGCGGCGTGCCGGGTATCGAGCGGCTGGCCCGTGAACGCTACGGCAGGCCCGTCCCGGCGCACGAAGTGATCGCCGCGGCGCGCGCCGGAGAAGATCCGGTCGCGGTCGGCATCATCCGGCAGATCGGGACATGGATCGGGCAGACTCTGGCAAGCCTGAGCGTGATTTTCTATCCCCACCGAATCGCACTAACCGGCGGCACTGCATCGAGCGGCAAGGTCCGCTCGACCCCTTCCGCCCGCACG
>QGUR01000313.1 GCA_003242205.1 Chloroflexota bacterium
TATGTGTGTTCGACTAGCTGCGCGCCAATACCCGTGATTTTAACCAAAAGCCCTCCCTATTTCTGTGGGAAAAGCGCCACGAGTGTACCCAACGCGCTGAAGCCACTCAAGCGCAGCCGCGCTTTCAGGACGTTGTGCACGGCCAGACGAGGAAACGTGGCATGACACGAGCCGGCCAGCCCGTGTGTTCCAGCCGCTATAATCGGCTTTTTTGAATGCGCCGGCGATGCCGGATCCCGGAGGAGCAGCATGGTGCGGAAACTGATGGCGATTCTCCTGTTATTCACGCTAACGCTGGCAGCCTGTGGCCAGATCGCGCAACCAACTCCGCAATTCGATATCACGCTGGTCGCGCCCGAAGACGTGCCAACAACGACCTTCACCGATCCGGTACTGGCGCAGGGCGAGGAGCTCTACACGCTGATATGCGCGCACTGCCACGGCTATGAAGGCGAAGGCCAGTTAGAGAGCACCATCGAAAACACGCTGGCGCTAGGCATGCACACGGTTCCCGCCCTCAATTCCAGCGGGCACATATGGCAGCATCCCGACCAACTGCTGATCCGCGTGGTGCAGGAAGGGATTCAGAATCCGCTCGATCAGTTTCCGATGGCCAGTTTCTCCCCCGGTCTCTCGGAAGAGGAAATCCGCGCCATACTGGCCTATATCAAACTCTGGTGGACCGACGAACAGCGCCAGCATCAGGCGCAACTAACGGAAAACTGGGCGCGGCGGCTGGAACAACTGGGCATCTCGGAGTCAACGCCTACCTCCGCGACGCCGTCCGCTGAGTAAAGCGGCGCGCCCGCCACAGCAGGCGGCTTTGATCACCGCATTCGCACGCCGGTCAGTCCTGTACGGCGTCGCCTCCCTGCGGCGCGGCGATGAACCGGCTGGCGAAGCGTATGCCCTCCTCGAAGCCGCGCCGCCACAGTTCCCAGTCATGCCCGCCGTCGTAGACACGCAGTTCCGGCACGACTCGCGGCACGCGGCGAATGCGGTTGTAAAGCAGATGCGTTTCCATATCGAGGTCGTGCAACTGGTCGGCAGAATCGGGATGCTTCCATTCGTCGTCGCCCACAGCGAGGAACAGGTACAACGGCAGTTCAGCCGCTTTGAAGCTCTCAATGAGTGCCGGGTAATTCAGGCTTTCGTAGCGGGCCTCGTCGAAAAGCGTGTCGCCGACGCCGAACGCGCCGAACAGGCGGGCGCTCGAATCCAGCGGCGGCTGGGGCGTATAGACGGCCGGGCTAAGCACAATGGCCGACTGAAACACATCCGGGTGCGCCAGCGCGTAGCGAATCGCGCCATAGCCGCCCATCGAATAACCCGCGATGACCCTGCCCGCTCGCGTTGCTATCGTGCGATAGCTGGCGTCGATATGAGGAATCAGGTCGGAGAAAAAGGCCGTCTCGACCTTCTCCGAGGGAAAATCCGCGCCTGTATACTCCGAATCGATGTAGTAGCTCGCCCGGTCGCTGGAAGGCACATCCGGCATGACCGCGATCAGCGGCGGCAACTCCTCAGACGCAATGAGCGTGTCGAGCAAGTCCTTCACATTCCACCACGCGTACATATCGTCGCCGCGGCCGTGCAGCATGTAGACGACCGGATAGCGCAGCTCCGATGCTTCGTAGCCCGCGGGCAGGTAGACGAAATATTCGTAGTCGCGCCCAAGCGTCTCCGACTCAAAGCTACCCTTGACCAGCATGCCTGCCTCATCATCCTGTGCGGCCAGCGGTGAGACGATCACGAGCAAGAGAAGCAACCACAGCACACGTAATCCCATCGCCACCTCCTACACCTGCGTCAAATCGCGGTCTTCCGGGCCATCATAGTCATGCTCGGTTGGGTGAATGATCCGCATCGGTCGTTCCCGCGTCTTTTCCTCATGAATCTGGGCAACCAGCCCCGGCACGCGGGCCATCATGAAGAAGGTGTTTGCCAGTTCGGGCGGCAGCCTGAGGTCTACCAGCAGCGCGGCAATCGCGCCATCGACGTTGACAGGCAGCGGCTTGCTGCCCTGTTCGGCCCAGGCGGCTTCAATCGCGCGGATCATCGCCACGCCATGCCCGGCAATCCCAACCTCCTCAGCCAGTTCGAGCAACCGGCGGGTGCGCGGGTCGGCAGTGTGGAGGCGGTGACCAAAACCGGGCAAGCGGCGTTTGGCCTGCCGGTATTCCGCGACAAGCGCAGCCGCCGCTGCGGCGAAATCGCCGCTATTGGCCGATGCGAGTTCCAGCCCGTGCTGGATCATGCGCATGCTGTTTTCAATCGCGCCGCCATGATACTGGTTGATGCTCAACAGCCCTGCCGCGATAGCCGCGTTGTAAGGCGCGCCTGTGCTGGCCGCCGTCCTCGCCGCCAGCGCCGACGGCGGCGTGACGCCGTGGTCGATGGACGAAACAAAGATCGCGTCGAGCAAGCGGCCAACTTCCGGCGAGGGAAGATCGCCCGTCAGCGCGAGGAAGATCGCCTGACTGAACGTGACGTTGCCCATCAATTCATCAATGCGATAACCGCGCAGTCGAATTTCGTTGGGCCTGATCCGGCTGACTGCCGTGTGCCAGCGCAATGACGGTTCGGGCGCGCTACTGGCATCGGTTGTTGTCATGGCGGGTTGTCCTCCTGAAGTCGTCTGCCCGTTCGGCTGCGCGGGCAGCGAGATGGTTTTGCGGTTAAGCACACGCGCGGTCACAGCGGGAATGTCGGCAAACGAGTCGACGACATGCGCGCCGACTTCGCGCAGCAATGAAACCTTGCCCTCGTAGGTTCCACGGTCGCCTTCGATAATTGCCCCGGCATGGCTGAAACGGGTTCCGCGTTTGGCCGCTTTGCCGCCGATGTAGGCCACCAGCGGCTTCGTAAAGCCGCCCGAAGCAATCAACTCGGCAACCGTTTCTTCCTGCGACGTGCCGATTTCACCGAACAGAACCACACATTCGGTCTCCGGATCGGCCTCGAAACGCTTCAACACCTCGGCATGTGGCAGGCCGACAATGGAGTCGCCGCCGACATGCACGATGGTGGACAGGCCGAGCCCCGAACGCGCCAGATAATAGGCAATGCTGGTGGTGATGCCACCGCTGCGGCTGGTGACACCGACCGGGCCGGGGAAGAACCACTCGCGCGCGCTGGCGGCGCGCCCGCCCATCATCCCCAGCACGCCCTTACCGGGACTGAGCAAACCGAGCGTATTCGGGCCGACAAACGCCGCGCCACGCGCTTCGGCCTCGGCCACAATTTCGAGCACGTCGTAGAGCGGTACGCGGTCGGGAACGATGACCAGGAGCTTCACGCCCGCCGCCAGCGCCTCGAACGCCGCGCTCTTCACCAGCGGCGCGGGGATGAAAAGAACGCTGACATCGAAAACGCCCAGCGCCTCGGTCGCCTCGGCCACAGTATCGAACACCGGCACGCCTTCGACCTGCTGGCCGCCCCGCCCCGGCGTCACGCCGGCGAGGACATTCGTGCCGTATTCCTTCATCAGTCGTGTCCGGGCCGCGCCTTCGCGCCCGGTGATGCCTTGAACCAGCACCCGTTTGCTTGCGTCAATCAGAATTGCCATGCGCTTTTACTCATCGAGGCCCGGAACCGGCAGCGTGATATAGCCGCCCTTGTTGCCCTGAAAATAGCATTCGACTTCGCAGGCGAGACATTCGATACAGCCGCCGCGTTTGGCTTCCTCGCGCGTGATGTTGAGCACCGGAACCTCGCCATCGAGCGACAGGATTTGCGGGACACACGCTTTGATACAGGCTTTGGTTTCGCAATGGGCGCACAGCGCGTGGTCATAGGCCACCGTGCCGCCTGAGATGGTTTCAAAGGTGTACGGTTCCGCCATCGGCGGCGCTTCGCGGGGCGTGACGGTTTCCGCAGGAGTGTAGTTCTCCACCAGCTTGACGAGCCGCTCGACGCAAAACTCCGGCGAGTCGTCGCGCCCATAGGCTTCGACCGGGCCGGGGAATGCGCCATTCGCGCGCTCAAGAATTTCAATTGCTTGCTCTTCGCCGTTACCGCCAACGCGGATCACGGCGGGCACGTTCAACTGCGCGTCCATAAACGCTTTGACAAGCCCGCGCGCCGAATGGAACTGCTCCTGACTGGCGACACCGCTGCCGCCCATGTAGTAGGCGTCAACGCGCGGTTGGCTGAGGATGATACGCGCAGCGCGATAGACTTTGCTGGCAGGCGGGTTGCCGCTGGTATCGACAAAGTTGGCGATTTTGAAACCACGCGCCAGCAGCGCGTCCATGTTCATCATGCTGCCCCCGCCGCCGCTGCCATGAAAGCCGACAACGCGGTCTTCAGGCCGGAATTCGGATTCAAGCTGGAGGAAATAGAACGTCCCCCGATAGTCGTTCTTTTCGACGTTCCAGGCAATGCGCTCAAGCTCGGTCGGCGGGCGATCCATCTCGCGGGCGATTTCAATACCGAGGTCGGGATGGCGAAACACGGCGTAGTCGTCCACCGTGATGCGGCAGTCCAGCGCGACGAGCTTGCCGTCGGTTGTCAACGCCAGCGGATTGATTTCGGCGGAACGGGCGTCGTAGCTGCGCGCCACGTCATAGAACTTCACCATCAGATTGCTGAGCGCGAGCAGCAGCTTGCCCTGAATGCCCAGCCGCCGCGCCAGATCGCGCGCTTCAAAGTCCTGCAAGCCCTTGCGAATATCGACCGGAAGGCTGGCCACACGGTCGGGATGCTCGCGGGCGATTTCCTCAATGCCGCTGCCGCCGACGCTGCTCAGAATGACGACAGGACGCCGCTCGCGGTCATCAACGATCAAGCCGAGATAAAATTCGCGCTCAACCGGCAGGCGCTCTTCCACCAGCACGGTATCGACGTTGAAATTGCCGACAGGCTGGCCGAGAAGCGCGTTTGCCGCCTGCGCCGCGTCGTCGGGCGTTTCGACAAAGTGAATCAGCTTTTTCGCCGCACGCGACGTC
Source organism: Chloroflexota bacterium (assembly GCA_003242205.1). Taxonomy (GTDB): domain Bacteria; phylum Chloroflexota; class Anaerolineae; order Aggregatilineales; family Phototrophicaceae; genus ZC4RG36. The sequence continues at coordinate 4,950 of QGUR01000313.1, forward strand.
ACCCATGCCTGTGCCTTGACAACCGCCGGGACGCCAAGCGATTCGGCGAGCTGCCGCGCCGTGTTTACGTCGCTGGCAGCGCCGCCGCGTGGCACGGCGATCCCGGCCTGTGCCAGAATTTGCTTCCCCTGAAACTATTCCAACGGGCCAGTGTTTCCCTTTATAGCC
>QGUR01000314.1 GCA_003242205.1 Chloroflexota bacterium
CGCAATTTACCCCTCTTTTTTCTCGGCCTCCTTAGATTTTTATAAGAGACAGGTACCAATGACCGGCAGACCGACGTTGATTTCCGCACCGAAGCCGAAGGCCATTTGCAGGCTGGGGCCGGTCTTGATGTCCGCCGCGATGCGCAGATCGACCGAGCCGGTTGCGTAGATCGTGGCGGCGGCCACGCTGACGCACATGACCGACAAACGCCCGTAGAAATCCAGGAACGCGCCCGCGGACGGGATCAACTGGCCAGGGTTGTCGGTCAGCGCGAAGACCTCGTTGAAGTAAACGCCGACGCCCAGACTGGCTTCGAGCTTGAGCGGCGCGGTCGGGCTGTCCAGCGCGGGCGGCGGGAAACGCACCAGCGGAATTTCCTTGCGCGCGTGGAAGGCATAATTCCAGCTATCGGCCGAATTGCTCATGGCGATTTCCAGCCCTTTGGCGAAGGCGTCCTTGTAATCGCCGCCCTGCAGCATGAGCAGGATTTGCAGAATGTCGATGACCGGTTGCAGGGCGTCGCTGAATTCCAGTTCCGGCCCCTGAAAGGCGGGCGCGGCCCCTTTCTCGGCGTCGAACTTGCCCTTGATGAGCATCAGGCGCGTCAGCGGTCCAAGATCGACAATCATGGCGATATTGTTCAGCTTGGACAGCCAGCGTCGGCCCATCTGGGCCGCTGCCGAGTCGATGCCAAATTGCATAACGCCATCGGCCTGTTTGTTGCCGTCCTTGTCCCGCTTGTCGTACTCGATGTAGATCTTGAGAAAGTCCTCGTTGATGATGTACCAGGGCCCATCGGGCAGCAGCATTTCAAAAATCGCGTCAGGATTGGCCTCATCCAGCAGCCGGAAACCTTCCTCGATGATCTTGGTCTTAAAAGCGCCAAGGTTGAGGGGAATGGCGTCTTCCAGATTGGGGAAAATACCGACCGAGTTGAGCATCCGATAGGCGTCGGCGAAATCGGGCAGCTCGCTCAGCAGTTCGTCCAGCCCTTCTTCGTAGCGCGGTTTACGGAACAGCACCTTCTGCGTGCCGGTCGATTGCAACAAGCCGAAGAAAATTGAGGATGGCGTGGCATTCCGCACCAGTTCCATCGGGTTTTCGAGGCGCAGCGGCGCGTTCGACGGCGTGCCCAGCTTGCCCAACCGGATCAGCGGAATGGCGGCATCGTCGGGCAGTGGCGAAACTTCTCCGCTGGCATGCTGGTACTGCACCGCGCTCCAGGCGCCGTCTTTCGGCAGGATGACCGATCCGCGCGCCGTGCTGACGAATAACGGCTTCGTCCCGCCGCCGTCAACCGACTCGCTGACGTCGACACGGACAACCCGCATCTGCTGGCCGGATGCGCCGATGTCGATGACACAGTCCACCGGGCCACCTAGCGAGCCAAACTGCTCGCGCAGCACGTCGCGGAAGAAAGTTTCGGGAATGGGCTGGCCTTTCGGGCCAAGCTGTACGTAGCCGAGCATGCCCTTCGACGGCACGCGGCCCTGTACGGCCCCGCTTTTCACAAACTCGATCTCGACGTCCGCATCGAAATAGACGGGCTGGAGCCTGACGGGCGAATTGCGGAACTGGGCCGGCGTCGTGTTATCGATCACCCGCTCGATATTGGCGTCGTCGATATAAGTCTCGCCATTGGAGCGGTTCCACACGCGGTCAAAGATCGGGATGTCCGGCGTTTCCGTGATATTGCGGACGTTGAAAACGCCTTTGACGATGCCGGGATGGAACTCATACGGGTTGCCGCGGAACTGCTTCTGGGTGTTGCCGCCGCCCAGATCGACGTGAACGTAATAGCTGAAATCGTAGACGCCCGGCGTTTCGGCCTGCCAGCCGGTATCGAAGCGGTAGACGTAGCTGCTGCTCACGCGGAAGATGACAATCGTGCGGACGACGCGAATGCCCCACGGATAGACGACGCTTTTCACCTGAATGACTTCGTGGGCCGTGCGACCGATGAAAACGTCGAAGTGGGCCTGGCTGGTTTCGGCGAAGGCGGCGTTCGGGTTTTCCCAGTGGCTGAAGGTGCTCGCGCCATAGCCGGAAAAGTCGATGCGCTCCAGCGGCACCCCCCGGTCGCCATAGCCGCCGGTGAGGACGAAAAACTCGTTGTTGAAAATCTCGGCGACGCTGGAACCAAGCGTGCCCGTGCCGGTCGTCGTGCCGTTGGGCAGAACGATGTTGTTCAACTGGAGCGTGCCGCCGATGAACATCGGGCTTTCGTTCTGGCGTTCCGGCGCGTTGACCTGAATTTGCAGCGCGCCTGTCAGCGCGCCATCGCGGAAACTCTCCCGGTTCAGCCGTAGTCCGGCATCGGGATGCGTGGCGTGGTTTTTATTGATCTCGGCAAAGGCTTTCAGCCCGAAAGGCAGCGTGAAGAGCGCGCCCGTGAAGCCGTCGGCGGGGCCATGAAAGTATGCCAGCAGTTCGTCGACTTTGGGCAGCGGCGCAACCGGCACCTGTTCCCGATTGTCGTTGAACAGACGTGTTGGCCCGCCGTCATCCGGGTAATAGTTCAGCAGCGCCGGGGGATCGCCAGCCACCGACGGCGGCGTCAGGTTGAAAAGCGGCTCCCACGAATGCTGTGGCACGGTGAAGGCGCGCACGAACCGGCCCTCGGCCGTCATGTCCAGCCCATCGACCTGAAGCGGGAACAGGCTCTGCGTATGATCGTCATCCTGCTGCGCGCCGTAGATGCGATAGAAGATATAGTCGTTGTCCGATACCCGGCCCGGGTCGAACCAGGCGAAACTGACGCCCATCCAGTCGGCGTTGGTCGAAACGTCGAGCAGCGCAAACTGCTCGCGGTAGAACGCGCGGAACAGCCGGTCCCAGATCGCTTCCAGCGGAATATCGGAGCTGGAAGCGGCGGCACTGACGCCCGTCCGGGCCAGCAGCGCAGAATCGTAGTTCGGCGCGAGCGCGATTGAAGACGCCATCAGGGAGGTCGCCGCCTGCGTCAGCGGCAGAATGTGGAACCGCGTATTGACGTCGTCCGGCTCGTCACCGGCTGCTTTATGCCATAGCATCTGGCACAGCAGCAGGAGTGGCAGGACGGAGCCGCCGGTATCGCGCCCGCGTCCGCGGCGGCGGAAGACCAGATCGTTGGCGGCGTAGGGATCGGGCAGAGTCGGCAGCAGCCCATACATGCCGAACAGAAGCGACAGGTTGCCGGTTTCGACCATTTCGTCGTCGCGCAACGTGGCGATCAGGAAGTAGGCGGCCACCGGCGTAACGGTAAAGAGCGCGTTATGCAGGGCGAGCGCTAGGGGTTGGAGCGCCTGTTGTGGCTGGCCGGGATTGAAGTTGTCCAGCAGGACGTTGGCGTCGATCAAATAGACGCGCCGCAGCGTCTCGGTATGGATCAGGTACATCAGCGTGTCGGTCGCGCGGACGGCGACCACGTTGTTGCCGGCATCCACCGGCCGGTCCAGCCGGGCCTCGGTATCGACCTGCGCCAGCAAAACCTGATCGCCCGTCGAGGCGGCGGCGTAATACAGCGGGAACGAAGCGCCATAGCGCACTTCAACCGAGGAACGATACGGCGATGTTTCGCCTTGCCAGAGCAAAAAGCGCTGGCTGGCGAGCAGATTGCTGGCTTGCAAATCGACGATTGTCAGCAGATTGGGGGACAGGACGATCCACGGGTTAGGCAGATAAATGGGCCCGGCGCGCAGCCCGGGCCAGGTCAGCGAGAGGTCGGAATTGCCCTGAACGGCGATGCTGCCGTTAGCGGTGACGGACGTCGGTTGCGCGGTGTCGATCTGGGCAACCGGCAACAGCCAGCCCGACTGCACAATGCCGGCGCTGCCACGCGCCTGCACAAACGGTGAAGCGGACTTTTCGACCGCGAGTTCGTCGCTGCTGGCCCGAAGCGGAACCAGTACGCCTTTCAACAGCTCGTTATAAACGGGTTTCTCGCCGGCACTCCATTCGAACCGTAGTTGCTGGCCATAGAGCGTCCACGCGCAGCGGCCAACCGCATCGACGGCCTGCTCGGTCTGGGAAAAATGAAAGCGGATGCCGTCAGGTGTCTGCAAGCTGGCGGAAGCGGCGTCATTCGGCGGACGTGAAGGCTCTGGCCGGTCGACCTGGGCAGGTTGAAGCCGAAACGTCACCGAGCAGGTCGCGCCCGGAGGGAGCGTCAGACGGCCTGTCTCGACCTGCGCTGCCTCTGACAGGCTTATTTCGCCGGATTGCAGGCTGAAACCGACATAACCCTGCGCCGGCGCATTCGCGGCCAGCAGATCGGCCCGCACCCATATGCTTCCGGCCCCAAGTTCATACCGCGCCCGGCCCGCCTGCGCGCCCCTGCCGGTCGCAACCGGGCGCGACGACATGAAAAACAGCAGTGCCGGGTCTGGCTGTCCCGACAGATACAACGGGACCAATTGCAGGATCGGAAACAGGTCGAACCAGAGCTGACGGCCATCCTGAGTGACAACCGGCCCGATGGAGCGTTCCGGGGTCTGTCCGGCGGCCCATTCCGGCTGAGAATCGGCGATGATGGAGCTGACGAGAGGAACTTCCCGCCGCGCGACCCGGTAAGCCGGTTCGGCGGGCGGTCGCATTTCCTCGACCACACGGCGGATGCGCCGCAAGCGTTCCACATCCGCCGGGCGTTCGGGCGCGGGCATGTAGCGCTCAAAGGCGTATTTCGGCGCGCTGATGGCGGCCAGATCGCGGCTGGAAAGCGTGTTTCCCAGCTCGCGCAACTGGTCGAGAAATACAGGTTCCTCAACAGCATCTGGCTCCAGTCGGGCCAGAAAACGAATCAGATCTTCCGGTGTGCCTATTTCGTTCGCCATAGGGCTGCCCCTGAGATGCCTTCAGACTAAACCGGCTGGCTGAGGCAGGGACAGACCCTGCCGGGCGAAAAACGCGCCCTTGCAGCGGATTACGGCTGCAAGGGGATAGCACTACCTGCTTGATGTGGGTCATAGACCCCACGCCTAAAGGCGGGGGCTTGTCCCTGGCGCGACGCCCGCAGGCGTCTCCGAGACAATAGGCGGTATGACAGCCGCCCATGCAATGTTTCTAGCCGCGTTGACATCGGCATGAGCCGTGTGTCCGCAAGCACAGCAGAGGAACTCGCTTTGAGACTT
>QGUR01000315.1 GCA_003242205.1 Chloroflexota bacterium
CCCTCTCCCCCCTATTCTTCCCTATCCTCTTCTGCGGCAGCGTCAAATTTGTATAAAGGACAGGCCTTAGCGTAGGGCAAGCGCGTGGATAGTGCCGTGTCGCTGTGGTATTCTAAAACGCTGATTTCGCCGACATGGAACCAATCAGTATGCGTTTTGCCCGATTGTTTATCGCCATCCTGTTGTTTGTTGCCACCGGTTGTGGGGCGCTGAGCGCTCCCACCCCAACGCCGACCGCGACACCGACGGCGACGGCGACCGAGACGCCGACGAATTCGCCCACGCCAACGCCGGAGCCGCCGACGACCACACCGACGGCGACTCCAACAGAGACCGCCACGCCCACCATCACGCCAACGCCAACGGATACCGAGACGCCAACGCCGGTTCCCACAGCGACGAATACACCGGGCCCGGCCTTCTCGTTTACCTATGACAACTTTGAACTGATCGACACACCGAGCAATCTGATCGAGGCGCTGAATCGCCCGCTCATCGCATTCCTGAGCGCCAACGACCGTGACAGTCAGGGCAATGTCCTGACGCCACAGCCCGGCACGGGACGCGAAACGCTCTACTATGTCTCCCCAACCGGCGGAAGCCGCCTGGCGGTCCTGAACCTCGACGCGTCGACCGCCGACCAGATCTATCTGTCGCCGACCGGCTCTACGCTCGCTTATTTCCGCGCCGGCGCGAGCAGCGCGATCACAGGTCTTTATGTCGTGGATTTCGCCAACGGCATCAGCGGGCGTATTCTGCCGCTGACGTCGATGGCCCAGAACGGCTTCTTCAACCCGCCGACATGGAAGCCGGATGGAACCGAACTCGCCATCGCCGTGCCGACCGGCTACGACATCGACATTTTTACCGTGCGCGTCGATGGCTCCAACCCGCGTAACCTGACCCGGCATGGGGCTTACGACGTCTGGCCTTCGTGGTCGCCAGACGGCCAGCGGTTGCTGTTTGTCTCCGACCGCGACATCTGCCCAAGCTGGCGTCCGGGCGATCCCGGAACCTGTGACGGGACCGGCGCGCCGCCGCCGACCGGCGGGCATCTGCACGTCCTCGATCTGGCCACCGGCAACGTTCGCAAACTCTCCAACCGCTTCATCAGCGAGCCGCCGCGCTGGATCAACGAAAATCTGATCGCGTTCTCCAGCGGCAACCCGCTGTTTGGCGACACGGAAGTCGGCCTGTATCTGGTGGACGTCCGCAGCGGCAGCGAGATTAAAGTTGAGGCAGCCACCGGGCCGGATGACGCCTTCAAGCTCGCGGAAGCCTGGTCGCCCGATGGCAATCTGGTGCTCTATCAGGCCGCCGGAACGCGCACTGAAATCGTGATGATGACCGCTGACGGTACGCCGCTCGGCCGCACGGCGAACTTCACGTTTCCGCGTTATGGCATGCGCGCTGCGTGGTCGCCGAACGGGGATCGGGTTGCCATTGGCGGCGCGCGCGGGCAATGCCCGTATGGCGTGCTCGTCATGTCGAACACGTTTGACATCATCGCGCAGGGCAATCCGCCGCCCAGCATGTGCGAACCGATGTGGTCGCCCGATGGCAACTTCCTCGCGTTTACCGGCGTGACGCCGCGCGCTGCCGGCAGCGCCGATGGCCGCGTCGACGTTTACGTGGCCGGCCCGAATGGCTTCGGTGCGAGCAACCTGACCGCGAATCTTCGCGGCACGGTTCAATTGCTTGGCTGGGTAGGAGGCGAACGTTAATGTCGTGGCAGGTCACGCGACGTCAGTTTTTGGGCTGTGTCGCCGCGTTAGGCGCGTTCGCCGCGCTGCCGGCGACAGCTCAGGCTGTCGACTGGCGTGATCTGCTCCCCAACTATCTGGGTTCGGCGCGCCGGAATATCGTCACGGTCAATGGCCGCCGCGCCCTGCTTTCCAGCCGGCCCTATCCCGGCACATACGTGCGCGACGCCGTTTTCTGGGGGCCGCTGGCGCTTGAAGACCCGGCGCTCGGCTATGAGTGCTATTCATGGTTTGAAGAGAACCAGCTCCCCAGTGGCCAGATTCCGACAGCCGTCCCCCTCGCGCCTGAAGAAGCTCCCTTGCTCGTCCCGCAGGACGACGAAGGCACGCTGCTGTTCCTAATCGCGTCTGACTGGCTGGCCCGGCACGGTTATCCGGTTCAGGCGGCGCGTCTCGAAGCGGCGTGGGCGTGGGTACGCGCGCACGTCACCGACCATCATTACGTCTCGAAGGCCGGGCCCTTCCGCTATTGGGCCGATACCGTCAGCCCCGACCGCGATGATGTGATCGCGCACAATCAGGGACTGTACTGTCTGGCGCTGCGCGCGCTGGCCAATCTTGAACTGGGCGGCGTCACACAGGCCGACATCCGCGCCGCGCAGGAACGCTACCGCCAGAGCTACCTGCCCGACCACGGCTATATTCCACTTGGCCGGACATCGAATTTCGCGCTGGCGCAGGATATCTCGGCCATCTTCCCGGAGTTTCTGAGCCGCTATCTGTACGACGAACCGATCCTGACCGACGCCATGCTGCACAACCACATTGAGCGTCTGCTCGGCAACGCCTCCGTATATCGCTATCGCGACGATGGGCGGCTGGCTGGCGTCAAGGTCATTTCGGGCGCGCAGGGTGAATTTCTACCGCCGGACTGGTTTTTCGCGCCATCGCTGAACGTGCCGGGGCGCTATCAGAACGGCGGTTACTGGCCGCTTTACACTCTGGTCGCGCTGGCGCTGGCCTATCAGGTTGCGCCGTCCGAACGCTATATGTCCATCGTCGCCATACTGGTTGAAAACGAACTGGCCACAGATGGCCAGTCGAAAGAAGTGCTCTGGCTTGGCCCGGGCGAGATCGGGCTTTACCAGCCGGAACACGTCAACTATACATGGAACGCGCTGATACCGCGCGCCCTGCACTGGTCTGGCCTTGCCGCCTGAATGGAGCGATTGCCCATGGTTCGTCATGTTGTGATGTTCAAATTCAAGCCGGAAGTGGATACCCAGTCCCGCGTCGATTTTGTTCGCAGCCTGCAGCGGCTTGCCGAAGACATCGACGTCATTCGCGCGCTGGAGATCGGTCAGAATTTCACGCAGTCGCCACGCGCCGCCGACATCGTCCTGATCGTCGATCTGGACGATGAGAAAGCGCTGGCGGAATACAGCGATCATCCCGATCACATTCCGGTCAAGGACATGGCGGCGCACCTGTGCAGCGAATCCCGCGTGGTCGATTACGTGATCGATTGATGGCAGACAGCATTTAGTTGCAAACGGAAAGACAGAAGACCATGACACAACTCACCGACCGCATTGCCGTTGTCACCGGCGCCAGCAGGGGGATTGGCCGGGCCGTCGCGCTTGAACTGGCGGCGCGAGGCGCAACCGTCGTCGTCAACTACCAGCGCAACGCGGAAGCCGCCGAAGCGGTTGTCAACGAAATCGTCAGCGCGGGTGGCACGGCCATGGCGTTTCAGGCGGATGTGTCGCAGGAAGAAGGGGCGAACAGCCTGATCAAAGCGGCCATCGACGCCTATGGCAAAATCGACATTCTGGTGAACAACGCGGGCGTCACGCGCGACAACGTCATCATGATGATGAGCGCCGACGACTTTGACGCCGTTGTGAACACCAACCTACGCAGCGCGTGGCTGTGCTCGAAGGCGGCGGTCCGCTCGATGATGCGCAAGCGTTACGGGCGCATCATCAACATGACCAGCATCAGCGGCGTCGCCGGAAACGCCGGGCAGACCAACTACAGCGCCAGCAAGGCGGGCATCATCGGGCTGACCAAAGCGCTCGCCAGAGAAGTCGCCGCCCGCAACATCACGGTCAACGCGGTGGCCCCCGGCTTTGTGAAAACCGACCTCACCGCCAACCTGCCGGAAGAAATCAGGCAGCGTCTTGACGAGCATATCCCGCTCGGTCGCTGGGGCACGCCGGAAGACGTCGCCGCCGCGACGGCCTTTCTGGCCTCGGACGACGCCAGCTATATTACCGGCCACGTCCTGCAGGTTGATGGCGGCATGGCCATGTAGAACCGGCTCGCAAACCAGAGGAGGAAACACGGTGAGCACGATTTTCTCGAAGATCATCGCGCGGGAAGTCCCGGCAAACATCGTCTATCAGGATGACCGGGTGACGGCCTTTCACGATATCAATCCGGCCGCGCCGGTGCACATTCTGATCGTGCCGAATAAGGAAATCCCGACGATGAACGACGCGACGCCGGAAGACGAAGGCGTGCTCGGCCACATGCTGCTTGTCGCCGCGCAGATCGCCCGCGAGCACAATATCGCCGAAAGCGGCTACCGTCTGATCATCAACACCAATGCAGACGGCGGGCAGGAAGTCTTCCATCTCCATCTGCATCTGCTGGGAGGCCGCCCGCTGGGGCCAATGGTGCAGCGTTAGGCGGCGCGGCGGCGTAGCCGCGCGAAAGCACTGATCCCGTGATGGCAAAAAAACCCGCCGGAAAGACGATGTTTCCGGCGGGTTTCGCGTTCATGGTCTGATAGCTAGCTAGGCTTCCGCCGTCGCTTCGGCAGTTGGCTCAACCGGCGTCTCCGTAACTTCCGGCGCTTCGGCAGCTTCGGGTTGTTCCATGCCGGCCTCCTCGGTCGGCGCAGCCGGCGCGGCGCGGCTGGCAATGGCCTCGTCAAGCGCGGCGAGAATCTCGGAGGCGGTCGTCAACTGAACGTTGGAATCGTTCACCAGAACGACGCCGTTCACGGTCACCGCCGGCGTCGTCGTGAAATTCACCAGCCCGCGCGCATCGGTCGCGGCTTCCTGCAGCACGGCATCGGGAGCGCCGCTGCTAATGCAGCCATCGTAACGCGCGCGGTTGATGTCGAGCTGTGCGATCCCCGAAACAATACGGTTGTTGGTGAACGCCTGAACCTCGCCATACATCTGCCGCCACTGGTAGAACGCATCGTGCAGCGGCCAGAAAGCATTTTGTTCGGCCGCACACATCGCCGCGCGCGCCGCGCCCTGCGAATTGCCAATCTGACCGAAAAGCGGCACGTAGGTCAGCGCGATTGCGCCGTCGCGCACGCGGGCGACCAGTTCGTCGATCGCCTCGTCGTGGAAGGCCGCGCAATCAAGGCTGTCGAAGTTGCAGTAC
>QGUR01000316.1 GCA_003242205.1 Chloroflexota bacterium
TCGTATCACCGTTATGGCGAGGATATCGCCCTGCTCCGCCAGATCGTTTTCAACGCCTATCGCTTTAGCATCTCATGGCCACGTATCATTCCCGATGGCGCAGGCCCGGTGAACGAGGCCGGGCTGGCCTACTATGACCGTCTGGTCGACGCGCTGCTGGAAGCAGGCATCGAACCTTTCGTCACGCTCTACCACTGGGACCTGCCGCAAGCGCTGGAAAACCGGCTTGGCTGGACCAGCCGCGCGACTCCGGTGGCATTTGCCGAATACGCCAGCGTCGTCGCCCGCAGGCTAGGCGATCGGGTCACTTACTGGGCTACCCATAACGAACCGTGGTGCAGCGCCTTCCTCGGCTATCACACCGGCCATCTCGCGCCTGGCTATCACGACTTTAAGGCCGCGCTGTCCGCGTCGCACAACCTGCTGCTGTCACACGGTCTGGCGGTCCCGGCAATTCGCGCCGCCGTATCACGACCGCTGCAAGTCGGGATCGTGCTCAATCTCACGCCGGCGTATCCCGCCTCGGATACGGAAGAAGATCAGGCCGCCGCACGCCGCTTCGACGGCTATTTCAATCGCTGGTTCCTCGATCCGCTGGCAGGGCGTGGGTATCCGCAGGATATGTGGGAATACTATGGCGAGGCGGTTCCTCAGGTCGCGCCGGAAGATGTCGAGGCGATTGCCGCCCCGATCGACTGGCTTGGCGTGAACTACTACGAACGCAACCTGACGGCCCATGATCCGGAGGCCGAGCCGCCACAGACGCGTCGCATTATCGACCCGGCGCTGGATCACACCGCCGACCGCGAGGTCTATCCGGAAGGGCTGTACGACACGCTGGTGCGCGTCCACAACGACTATGGCTTTGGGGCGTTATACGTCACGGAAAACGGCTGCGCGCTGGCCGACGCGCCGGACGACAACGGACAGGTGCATGACCCCGAACGCATCCGGTTCCTGGAAGCGCATCTCGCTCAGGCCGCGCGGGCGCTCGAAGCGGGCGTTCCGCTAAAAGGGTTTTTCGTCTGGAGTCTGCTGGACAACTTTGAATGGAGCATGGGCTACACGCTGCGCTATGGCGTGGCCTATACCAACTTCGACACGCTGGAACGCACGATCAAAGACAGCGGCTACTGGCTGCGCGACTTCATCGCCAGCCAGCGTGGGTAAGTTGCCCCGGAAAAATCAAACTCCCGGCTTTAGCCGGGAGTTTTGACTCCGAATACGCTCCGGGGCGCTCTCCTGTATTGTGGCCGGATCGGTCTTGAGCCTTCACAATCAGCGCCAGCCGGGCGCGTCAGTCAAATTTTGTTCGCTCTTGCTACCCGCCGAGGAATTCCTCGGCAGTGAAAAACGCGCTAAAGGCTGTGCCCGCGAATCGTTTCACCAATTGATCGTAATTTTTCAGGGCCTTACGGCGAGGCAATGTCCGGGATCGTACAGTTTGCGGGCGTAAAGGATGGTGGGCAACGCCGAGGAAATCCTGCAGTTCGGTGTATCCTTTCCCCGCTACCAGATCTTCGTAGGTCACTGATATACACGGGAAAGTTTTGCACATTTGCTCCAGAAAATAGTCAACGTGCGTACTGGTAACCATAAACCGGTATAGCTCTTCAAACGAAGCATCCACGCTTTGTTCCGGATAAGTGGCACTGGAATCCCACACCCCGGTCTGCTGCGCCAGTTTCATCGAAATAAACTGGTCGAGCTTGTTGACCCGTTTCAGGAAGATGAGGCGAAAACCGAGATCTCGGAATACGCCAAATACCTCTGGGTAATCGAGAATATGATCCCAGGGCATCTTGAAACCCAGCACCCCCTGCTGCGTGCCGAAAAGCGTGTTCTCGACATAGGTCTTAACCGGCACGCCGCTCAGTTTGCCATAGGGCGCATGCTTGCTGATCATTTCTCCAAGACAGCAGATTTCGGGATGGGAATCGAGCAACCGTTGAAGGAAAGTCGAGCCACTACGCCCCATCGACACAATCGAAAAATAGGTTCTCACGATTAACGTACCCCGTCTATCTGCTATCCCGGTCACAGGGCATCTCTGATCAGCTCAGAGAAGTCACTTTATTTTATCGCAAGAACCCGCTGACGTTTAAGCAATCGTGACGGCGGAGGGATATGCTATCCAAATCGCCCGCCGATGTAGTCCTCGGTTTCCTGCATTTTCGGGCGCTGGAAGATGGCTTCGGTTGTGTCGTATTCGACCAGCACGCCCCAGCGCTTTTCGGCATAGGTATCTTCCGATTTGCGGATACTGAAGAAGGCGGTGTAATCGGAAACGCGCTGCGCCTGCTGCATGTTGTGCGTCACGATGATGATGGTGTAATTCCGAACCAGCGACTTCATCAGTTCTTCGATGCTGTGCGTCGAAATCGGATCGAGCGCCGACGCCGGTTCGTCCATAAGGATCACTTCCGGTTCGACGGCCAGCGCGCGCGCGATGCACAACCGCTGCTGCTGCCCGCCCGACAGCGCCAGCCCCGATTTTTTCAAATCGGTTTTGACCTCGTCCCACAGCGCTGCCTGTTTCAGGCTGGTTTCGACAATGTCGTCCAGTTGTGATTTCTTGCGTACACCCAACAGGCGCGGGCCGTAAGCGACATTTTCGTAGATGCTCTTGGGAAACGGGTTCGGCTTCTGGAAAACCATGCCGATGCGCCGCCGCACCTCTACCGGGTCAACCTGCTGGCCATACAGGTTCTGCCCGCGATAGTAAATTTCGCCTTCCACGCGCGCGGAAGGAATCAGGTCGTTCATGCGGTTGATAGACCGCAGCACCGTGCTTTTGCCACAGCCGGACGGGCCGATGAAGGCCGTGATCTTCCGGCTGTAGATAGGCATCGAAACGCCCTCTACCGCCAGCTTGGAGCCGTAATAGACGGTGAGGTTTTTGATTTCGATGGCGTAAGCGCTGGAACCGTTCGCAGACATTGCTATCCCTGAAGCTTCTTCTTAAAACGCTGGCGCAGGATGATCGCGAAAGCGTTCAGCGAAAGCAGAATCGCCAGCAGCACGACGATCGTCGCCGCAGCAATATCGCGAAACTGCGGGTCAGGGCGCTTGGTCCAGTCATAAATCTGGATCGGCAGCGCGGTAAACATGGATGTCGGACCGGTCGGGTCGAGAAAGATCAGCGTCGAAGCGCCGACCACGATCAGCGGGGCCGTTTCGCCGATCGCGCGCGAGCTGGCGAGAATGGTTCCGGTCAGTATGCCGGGCATGGCGGCCGGCAGCACGGTATTCCAGATGGTCTGCCACTGTGTCGCGCCCAGCCCGTAACTCGCCTCACGCAGCGACGACGGCACGGCGCGAATGGCCTCCTGCGCGTTGATGATGATGACCGGCAGCACAAGCAGCGCCATGGTCAGCCCGGCAGCCAGCACCGAGCGTCCGCCCGTGATATCCGATAGCGCGCGCACGAACACCGCCAGCCCAAGCAACCCGTAAATGATCGACGGGACACCGGCCAGATTGCGGATATTGGTTTCAACAATCCGGTTGAGGCGGGTATCGCCGGCATATTCTTCCAGATAAATGGCCGCGCCCACGCCGATGGGAAAGGCAACAGCAATGGTGATGACCATCAGCCACAGCGTGCCGAGCAGCGCGGTGCGGATACCCGCCTGCGCCGGTGTGGACGACATGGGCCGCGTCAGAAAGTCCAGCGTGAGCCACGACCCGAACTCGAGGCGTGCGCCCGGATATTTCTCGGCCACGGTCGCTTCTATCGCGCCGCGCTGGAACAGCGACTCGCTGAGCGTCCAGCTTTGCAGCACCTCAACGCCGACGATTTCATCGTTGATCAGGTCGAGAATGCCGTCGCGGCCCAGATTGAGCGCCAGAATCTGGCTGATTTCGTCCTGAGTCAGTTCAGGAAGCAGGCGATCAGCAGTCGCTTCTGGAAATGCCTTGCCCGCCAGTAGCTGCCGCATCGGCGTTTGCGTCAGGGTTACGCCCGTGACCTGAGTATTCAGCACCCGGTCACGGATCATGACGCGCTGGCGTGCCAGCGTCATGTTGTCGTTCAGAACCGCCAGCAACTCATCGTCGGACAGGTCTTCGAGAGGGCGTCCGCCGGTCAGCGTCAGCGGATCGACCTGATAGGCGACCGCACGATAGCCGATCACCTCGTCAATGACAGAGCCAAGCAGCGCGACCAGCGCCAGAATGCCGACGCCAATCGACATGAAGAAGAACGCCTGCCACAAACGGCCACGCCGCTGGCGGCGCGCCAGATCGGCCTTGAAGTCCATGTCGGCAGGAAGCGTCCGTGTCCTGACACTCACTGGTACACCTCGCGGAAGCGTCCGGTGATCACGCGGCTGAGCATGTTGAGGCCAAGCGTGATCAAAAACAGGGTCAGGCCAATCGCAAACAGGCTGTTGTAGTCAATCGAGTTGTAGCTCAGGTCGCCACCGCTGATACGGGCGATATGCCCGGTCATCGTTTCGGCGAAGTTGAACGGATTGAAGGTGAAATTCGGCCCCGCGCCCGCCGCCAGCGCGACGATCATCGTTTCGCCGACCGCCCGCGAAATGCCGACGATGAAGGCGGCGATGATGCCGGAAAGCCCCGCCGGCAGCACGACCCTGAGCACCGTCTCCAGCCGCGTCGCGCCCAGACCATATGAC
This sequence comes from Chloroflexota bacterium, assembly GCA_003242205.1. Lineage (GTDB taxonomy): Bacteria > Chloroflexota > Anaerolineae > Aggregatilineales > Phototrophicaceae > ZC4RG36. The sequence continues at coordinate 4,641 of QGUR01000316.1, forward strand.
CCTTCGCGGAGCGCGCGCGGCACGGCGCTGAGCGCGTCTTCGGCCATCGAGCTGATGGTCGGCAGGATCATGATGCCCATCACCAGCCCCGCCGAAGCCATGTTGTAGAACGACACCACATTTTCACCAAACAGCCCGCGCAGAACCGGGGTCATGAAAGTCACGGCGAAGTAGCCGTAAACCACAGTCGGGATGCCCGCCAGAATTTCCAGTACCGGCTTGAGCGTCGCCCGCACCTTTTCCGGCGCGTACTCGCTCAGGTAAATGGCCGCGCCCAATCCCAGCGGCCCGGCGACCAGCATGGCGATGAAACTGGTGATGAGCGTCGAAGTCAGCAGCGGCAGGATGCCGAATTCGCCCGCCATCGGCTGCCAGACCGTTTTGGTGACGAACTCGACCAGATCGACCTGCCCGCTGGTGAAGAACAGCAACGACTCGCTGCCGAGCACGAACAGAAT